>JAVBTW010000202.1:0-2709 GCA_031555975.1 Eubacteriales bacterium | reverse complement strand
GCCTGCCGCTTGTCCGTGATGGGCACCAGCGTGGGCTTGCCGGACGGCTTGTCTACCAGTCCAGCCAGGATGAAACCGAACTGCTCCTTGCCCATCAGGCGCTCCATCTCGGTCAGCGGGATCAGGCTTTGCTTGTAGATGTCGGTGTATCCCGCAGTCTTCACAGCCACGGCCACCTTGGTTTCGTCAGTGTACTTTCGGATGGAGCGCCCCTCAACCAGCTTGTACCCCGGCCACTCCTTCCCTTGGTTCAGCGATGCCTGTGTTGCGTAGCCCAGGATGTCGATGGCCCACTTGGTCAGATCATCCAGCCGGGCGAGGATGTCTCCGATTTCGGCGTCGGTCAGCAGCGGCGGGCGGGCGAACTCGTAGGATGCCAGCGCCAGCTTGGCTTCGGCTCGCGCCCGGCACTTCACCGCCGCGCGGCAGAACGTGCACCACTCGCCAGCACAGTATTCGCCCTCTCCAGCGAAGGCCATCTCGGCGCGCGGAGTCAATTCTTCGGCCGCCCAAGCGCGAAGCTCCTCCACGGGGATTGTCCAGGTGCTCACGTTCTCGCGCCTGGGCTGGTAGATGGTCATCGCCACCTCGCGGATGTCGTACAGCTGCTCGTACAGCCGCAGCGCGCCCAGCGCATACAGCTTCATCTGCGGATTGTCGCGCGCGTCCACCAGCACGCCCTGCCCGTACTTAAAGTCGATCACATGTATCAAGCCGTCGCCCGCGATGATGAAATCGCCCGTGCCGAACCCGTCCGGGACATAACAGGAGAAATCCAGCCGCTGCTCGATCAGCACCACCGGGTCCTTGCAGCGCTGACGCGCTTCCGCCAACTGCTCCAGTACGAACGCCACATAACCATCCGTGTGTTGCTCCATGTCGTCCGAATCGAACCGGGATACCGGGCGCGCGGATCGCCGCTTCAGCGCCTTTTTCAGCTTGTGCTCGCACAGCGCATGGGCGGCCGTTCCCTCCAGCGCGGCTTCGGATTCGGTATCATCGAACTCCAGCTCCAACCTTGCCGATGGCGTGCAACTCAGCCAGCGGTGTGATGACGACGCGGAAAGTAACGCATGCGCGCCCATCACAGTGCCTCCGCTGCACGCAGCAGTTCAGGAAACCGCACCGGATCAATGGCGCTCAGTCGGTCAGCGCCGAATTGGACCAGCAACTCGCGCACCGCCTCGGTTTTGCCTACCCTGCTCGTGTCCGCCAGAACCGCGCGCACCTGTTCCAGCGTGACGGAAGGCGCGGGCGGCTCTGATGCAGGTGCGGGATCGGGATCAGGTGTGCCGCTCTCGTGCATCGCATCCGCAACGGCAGCCACGCTATCCGCCAGAGACCGCAGCCCGTCCGCCACATCCAGCAACAGCTTCACCTTGCTCATAACCCACTCCCCCTCCCTTCTCAGTAATCGTCACCGTGTCCACGCTGCCACCCGGCACCAGGATCACGACCTTCTCTGTGCCGAACAGCCACCGCCACAACCGCAGCCCGATCCGCTTTGTCCGGCATCGGAATACGGGTGCCCCTTTGCCTTGCTGTCTCAACTCGATTTCCATGTTGTGGTGCATCGCCCTTTCTCCTTCCGAAGGGCAGAATATTGAGCCCTTCACCTATAGGTCACGGGAAGGGTCGAAATATGCGTCATCAGACAAATTTTCTAGTTTTTTTCTCAATGTCACCACACGCCTGGACACACTGGACTGTCGTATGCCCTTGAGACTCGCAAACTCGCTCTGAGAAAGCCCAACGATGAACAGACTCTCAACAAGCTCCCGCTCATCTTTTGCCAGCAGTTCTATCACAGATCGCAAGCGATGCTTACCTAAAGCAGTAGATGTAACCGCCAGTTCTACCCCTGAATCTCGTGCTGCATCTAGCGACGCATGCCTTCGCGTCTCCTTCTGCTCATTGTTGTACTCCAGCCGATCCTGCTCAGCCAGTGCCTTCCCCCATTCCTCCGACACCTCGATCTCAACCGTCTCATTGACAAACTTGTACCTCACCAACATAAAGCAAGCTCCTTTCACGGAGCCTGCCAAGCAGCGAATCAAGCCAAAAATGAGTTGGAGCCCGACGCATAGCTCAATAAGCTACTTGTCAGGCTCCAACAACCTTAGGAAAGCCCCGGTTACCTTCTTCTCACCGAGGCCGTGTTCCGCCCTGGCCTAAGTAAACATCCCGGTCTGCTGTTCAGTTTTTCGGATGCCAAGCCGCGCCTTACAGCGACGGCACGTCAGGTAATAGCCCGCGGCGGGCCAGTGCTCATCCTCACCGAGCACGCGCACTTCGCTGCGATCCCCACCTGGCTCGCGAAGCAGCCATTCGCCGCACACTGGGCAGCGAATGTCATGGTACGGACGCCAAGATGAGCGTTTGCCATGCTGTCCGCCTCCTCTCCGGTCTTCGCATCAAAGGTTCAGTCGTCAGTTGTTCACTTCGCGTTCCCGTCGCCTTCCTCTGCGGGCTTGTCATCCGCTTCGGTCTTTTCCTTTGGAAGCGTCTCGTAGGCTTCCACCAACTCCCAGATGAACTGCTCCACCTCCCCTCTGCCCATGATCAGCTCGAACGTGCTCCCCCGCACGAGCAGCATGCAGGATTCATGGTCGATCTCGAACGTCGCGGTTGCTCCTCTCAACTCCGTCTTAGACTGCTGGAGCCGTTTCGGCTGCGGCGCGGGCGCCTTGACCACCTCGGCGACCACCG
>JAVBTW010000227.1:0-4135 GCA_031555975.1 Eubacteriales bacterium | reverse complement strand
CTCTTTGCATTCTGGGTTGTGCTTCCGCTGATGGTCGTGGGTCTGTTCTTCGGATTCACATACAGCATTCAGAGCCAGGGCGTGGGCGTTCAGGCAGTCAATAGCGCCATGGACAAGGCGAGCGAGATCGCGGGCAACATCAAGGCCGAAGTCGAAAAGAATGCCAAGGAGCACAAAGAGAAGAAGGGCGAATAAAAAATGTGCGTCGACACGCGCCAAGCCGCTCCGATGTGCGCATGAGCGTTGGCGAAGGACCTTCCCGCAGGCGACATCTCCCGTGCCATGGAACACGTCCGCAAACGGGGGAGGTCCTTCGCTGACGCTCAGAAAGACACGCCCGGAAGCGGCGCCGCGGTCAATGCGAATGAGGTGAGCACCCGTGAAAATCCTCTTGGTCGAGGACGAAGAGAAAATCGCCAGGTTCGTGGAGCTGGAACTCAAGCATGAGGGGTATGATATCGTCCTGGCAGCGGATGGCCGGACGGGATTGCAGCTGGCCGAACAGGGCGGCTGCGATTTGGTGCTTTTGGACATTATGTTGCCGGAACTGAACGGCCTTGAAGTGTTGCGGAGGCTGCGCAAGGTCTCGAATGTCCCCGTCATCATGCTGACGGCTCGGGACGATGTGATGGACAAAGTGTCGGGCCTTGACATGGGTGCGAACGACTATGTCACCAAGCCGTTCCGCATTGAAGAGTTGCTTGCCCGCATCCGTGCGGCCACGAGAAAGCGCGAGACGGCCAACGGCACAGAGCCAGCCAGCCAGATCACATTCGGGAAGCTCGCACTGGATCCCGCGCGGCGGAAAGCCAGCTACGACAATGTCGAGGTGGAGCTGACCAACCGCGAGTTCTCGCTGCTGATGGCGCTGATGGAGAATGTGGACATCGTCATGACGCGCGACACGCTGCTTGAACGGGTGTGGGGCTATGACTATATGGGGGAGACGAATGTGGTGGACGTGTACATCCGCTACCTGAGGAGCAAGCTGGACGACAGGTTTTCCGTCAAGCTGATCCACACGGTGCGCGGTGTGGGCTATGTCTTGCGGGAGGAGTAGCCGTGGGCGATCGCGAAAACAGAAAAATGAGTTCCATCGCCAGGCGCATGGGCCGCAGCTGGACGTTGCGACTGTTTGGCGTGTTCCTCTGGCTGAATCTGGTTATCGCCGCGTTTGCCATTGGCGGCTATTGTTATTCGCTGGAAGTGCAGCAACTGGGCGGCTTCGATTTTGAACGCCCGCGCAGATTGAGCGTGGATGCAACCGGCAGCATCATCAATATGGTGGACTCTACGGAATACCGCGTTAAGGACGACCAGGGCCGCATGCTGTCGTTTGACCTGAGTGGCTTTTTGCGCACGGTGGGCCCGCTGCTGGGCGGTCTCTTGATCATGGAGTTGCTGATCTTGCTTTTCCAATCTGGCGCAGGGCGCCGCAGCGCGAACCGGCTGCTCAAGCCGCTGACACAGATGGCCAAGAGTGCGCAAAAGCTGTCCGCCGTGCAGGACGAAGCGCGGTTTGAATCGCTCGAACATGCGATTGAGGAGATCAAACCGGACAATCCAACAGCCAAGCTGTCCATACGGGACAAGGAGCTCAAGGGGCTTGAAGGCGCCATTAACGATATGCTGGAGCGCACACACGCCAGTTATCGCGAGCAGTTGCGCTTCGTGAGCGACGCGTCCCATGAACTGCGAACGCCGATCGCGGTGATCCAGGGCTACTCAAGCATGCTGGAACGATGGGGCAAGACGGACGAAGCGATACTGGACGAGTCGATCCAGGCGATCAAGGGCGAAGCTGAGCACATGAACAAGCTGGTCGAACAACTTCTGTTTCTGGCCAGGGGTGACAGCGGGCGCACCGAGCTTCTGCTGGAGCCGACAAGCCTGACGGAGATGATCGCGGAGGTCTATGAGGAATACCGGATGATCGATCCCTCGCATGAGTACCGCTTCCAGACGCAGGGCGAAGTGATGTGCATGATGGACGACGCGCTGATCAAGCAGGTCGTGCGGATTTTGACGGACAACGCGCGGCGGTATACACCGGAGGGCGGCAACATCACGCTGCGGGTGATGGACGGAGATCAGCCGGGTTTTCAAGTTCAGGACAGCGGAATCGGCATCGCGGAAGCGGATCTGCAGCACATTTTTGAGCGGTTTTATCGGTCAGACCCCGCGCGGACGCGGGCGAGCGGCGGGACGGGGCTGGGCTTGAGCATCGCAAAATGGATCGTGGACCGGCATGGCGGCTATTTCGAAGTGATGTCACGGCAGGGCTTGGGCACGAGAATCACGGTTCGGTTGCCGCTTCATCCGCTGGACATGGAGGCATAGCGACGGCGCTGAGGCATTGCATACGCAAGAATGCGGGGCCGCCGCGCTGACAGCTTGACAACGCGGCGGCCCCGCATGGCTCATCCTGCCCGCAGGATCCGGTCCACAACCAGTTTGCGAAACGCGGGGGTCAGCAGACAGAAGTACGCGGTGAATCCCGTCACGCGCACAACAAGGTCCGGAAACTTGTCGGGGTCCTCGTTTGCTGCCAAAATTAGGTCCGCGTCGATGATGTTGATGTTTAACAGGGTCGCGCCGTTTTGGAAGATGGTGCGGATGTAGTCCACGATCTTCATGATGGCCTCATCGCCCTCAGCCATGCCGGGATCCAGTTCCAGCTGGATGGGGGCGGTGTTGCCATAGCCGGGCTGAATGCGGCAGATGGCATTGCTCATGGCGGTCAGCGCGCCGTCCTTGCGAAATCCGGGGTGTGGATTCGCGCCGTGGTTGATGGGTTCCCAATCCCGCCTGCCGTTGGGCGTCGCGCCGACCACGCTGCCCAGGGTGATGGTGTTGGACCAGCTGAACCAGCCGGGTATGAACTTGACGCAGCCTTCGTCCATGGACACCACGTTTTCCGAGAACGAGCGCGACACCTTCTCCGCCCAACCTTCGGCCAGCTCGCTGCCGCTGCCGTAGCGCTCGCTGGCGGAGAGCATCCGCCGTATGTATTCACCCTCGGGACCGTCGTAGTTGGACCGCAGCGCGGCGTACATCCGGTCCCAGCCGAGCCTGCGTTCGCGCTCAATCCGCTGCTGGAGGGCGGCAAACGAGTCCGCCACGGTGGCGATGCCGGTGCCGTCCATGCACATATTGTAGTACATCGCGCCCCCGCTGGAGATGTCCAGCCCCTTTTCCACTGGGCCGTGGCTGATCAGGTTCAGCATCAGTTCCGGCTCGTTTTGGACCTGGTGCTTGAGGTGGAACAGCAGTCCGTCCCGGGTCACCTCCACGGCGCGGCGCACGTGCCTTGCGTAAATCTGCCACAGCGTTTCCGTGCTCTTCTCGCCATCGCCCATCATCATCTCGTCCAGCGCCAATCGGAAGATTTTGGCGTTGTTGATCTTCACGCAATCGTTCAAGGTGTATTCCAGACCCGGCAGGCTCATCCAGTTGCACCCCACCGCAACGCGCTGTACGGCCAGCTCGCGCGAATAACCCTTGCGCATAAACCCTTCTGACAGCGCCAGGTCTCCGGAAAAGCGCGGCCATCCATTCTTGTTTTTGAACAGGTACTCGACGCTCTTCTTGAGAAACGCCATGTCCATGCCCTCATGGACCCGGACGGTGATGTTGCATGACGAGTCCAGCCATTCGGCGGCCTCGAGGATCAGATAAGAAAACGGACTGACCCTGTCGCTGCCATCCGGGCGCATGCCGCCGACCTGATAATAATGCGCGTCCGAGAGCAGCAAGCAGGCCACATAATAGCGCGCCTCGTCGTCCGAAATGCGGCCCTCGGCCCTGTCGCGCTCATAATAAGGCTTGAGCAGTTCGTCCAACTGGCCGCCTGCGCCATCGCGATTGTACTCACGGCTGGCCATATTGAACCAGCACAACCACTCGCAGGCTTCGCGCAGAGAGCGCGGCGCGCCGTCGATCAGGTGAGCGGTGCTGGCCTTCATCTGGCGCAAGTTGTCCTTGAGAACGGGATGCTGTTCCGCTTCGATGGCCGAGTCGATCGCAAGGACGGTTCTGCGCATCCATTCTTGGATGCCCTGGATGGTCATCGCTTCGGCATCATAAAACGCCTCGTGACCGGGGTTCCGCGGCCGGAATTCCGAGAGTTTTCTGA
>JAVBTW010000094.1:0-8608 GCA_031555975.1 Eubacteriales bacterium | reverse complement strand
TGCGTGATCTGCGCCAAGATGATCGTGAACGCCGGGATCGTGCGCGTGGTCTATCGGGAGGGGTATCCCGACGAGTTCTCGCTGGCGATCTTGCAGGAGGGCGGGGTCGCGCTCGAGAAGTACGAGGCGGCAGCAATGTCGTAGATCAGCTACCAACGATGTCATCCATCGCTGTGCTGCGCGGAGTCGAAGGATGACATCGGTGCGAAGGCACCCACCGAGACCTCCTGCCAAGGACCAGAGGCCCTCTGGACTCCCCTTTTTCGCTATTCGTCGTACACATCCTTCGTCTCCACCGTCACCCTGACCTTGGCGATCTCAAGCTGCCGGTAGTGCAGCGCGTCGCAATCCAGCTTCGCGCGGATTCTGCGCATCGTGGCCGACACTGTCCGTTCCATCTCACTGCCCACGCGATAATCCGCCGGCAGGGCGAAATCGGCTCTGTTTTGGATCAGCATGCTGTCTGCGGTGACCGAGTCTTGACCCTGATACACCGCGATCGACCTGCCGCCTTTTTGGCGCGTCATCTTCATGCAAGGTACGTCCGTCAGGCCGTCGCCGATGTAGATCATGTTGGTGAACGGCACTTTTCGCGCGTATTCCGGGGTGAATCCGTTCAGGTCTTTGTCGTTGGTCACGTCCAAGATACCCTTGTTGATTCGGAACAGGTACTGCGTTTTGCTGGTGTAGTTCACGGCAGTGGCGGGCCAGACCGCCACGCCGGTTTCGTCATACACGAACGACGCCGCGAACACTGCGGAGAAGTGCTTGGCAATGGCCGTGCCCTCGATGATCTCCAGCAAGCCAGAGGAGATGATGTAGTGCTGCACATCCATGTCCAGCGCGTCGCCGATGGCATTCACACGCCCAAACCAGGTCTCAACGCCGGGAAAAAACTCAATCTGCGACCCCAGCGCATTTAGCGTCTGACGGGTGAGCTGCATGCGGCCCTTGGCGCGGTGCTGCATCATGTACATATACGCGAGCACACCATCTGTCTGATTCTTGACCGCAAAATCGCGGCAACTGGCCCAAAAATCGACCGGCTCCACGCCGATGCCGGGCAGAAAGCTGTATTCCTGCATGTCCTTGGGCGACAGCGTCTTGTCGAAATCATAGATCAGGGCCACGATGGGGCGTCGGCTCATGGAGGGCACCTCGATTCATGTAAAATGCGGGAAGCGAAAAGGGGTTGACATGTGCGTCAACCCCTTATAGCTGTGTAGCGTTACGATGCCACGGCCGCGTCGTCTTCGACCGTCGAATTGTCAATGGGCTGCGCATCTGCCGTGGGGGCGGTTTCGGGTTCGCCCGTCTCCGCGGGAATCAGCGTCTGCGTCGCTTCCTTCTCGGCCTTCTTGTTGGCCTGATACTGCTTCCAGGTCAGCGCCTGATCGCCAAAGATGTGATCCCAGGTCTCCTCGTCCACAACGCCGTCCACGCGGGCCATGCCGGCGGCTTCCTGATACTTTTTCACGGTCTGCGTTGTGTTGGGTCCGAAGTCAGAGTCTATGGTGCCCTTGAACCAGCCCAGCTTTTTGAGCTGCGTTTGCAGTTTCTTGACGTTGCTGTTGTTGTTGGTGCCAGGCTTGAGCAGCTTCGGTTTAGGGGTGGTGGTGGGTTCGGCAGAGGGTTCCGGCGTGGCCGCTGCGGCATCCGCGTCCGCGATGATGCCCTGAATTTCGGTTGCCTCCTTGGCCTCCTCCAGGCGCACGATGGCGTTGGTGACCTCTCCCCACTTTTCTTGGGCTGTGGCAGAAAGCGACTCCGCATTGGCCGCATTGCCGTTTAACACAGCCATCGCTTCGTAGCCCGCTGCATTGTCGATGGCATTTTGAATCTTGTCCAACGAATCGATAAACAACTGGTCATTCTTCATTGGATTTTCCGGCATGAGGTCTGCGATCTCCTCATGCGCCTGGGTAAGCTTGGCGTTCATGGTCGCTGCGGACGGGTCCGCCTGCAAGCTCTTGTACAGCTCGTTGCGGAACACCGGATCCGCCTTGGACTTGATCAGCGCAATGCCTTGCTGGCGCAGGTCAAAGCTCACGCCGTCCAAGGGTGTGCTGTCCTTGAAAAAGTTGAGCAGCGCCCACGCGGCAACACACAGGATGATGGCAATGCAGGCGACAATGGCCAGCGGCTTGAGCCAACTGGGCGCACCGCCCCGGACGGCCATGGTGCCGTCGGGGTTGACCGCCACGTCCAGACCGTCCGCGCCGCCCTCGCGGATGACGCCCAACGGATCCTCGCCGCCCTCGATCGCAGCCGCGTCGGCCACTGCGCCGACCAGTTGACCGGACCCCGCGGACGGGTCCTCTGCCGGTTGCTGGCCGAACAAGCCCTTGAGACCCTTTTTCTGAGGTTTGCCCTGGGGCGCCTGGGTCATGCGCTCCATGTACTGCTGCACTTCCGGGCTGATGCCCGTTTTCTTGATCGGGCGCAACGGTGCGACCTTGATGTCGTCATCCGGGTCCTCATCGGGATCCGCTTCGCGCACAGGCAATGTGGCGCGCTTGTGATGGGCGGGCTCGGCGCTGTGCTTTTCGGTGCGACCCGCGCGCTCCGCGCGGGTCGGGATTTTTTCATCCACATCTTCATCGCTGCCGTCGATCTGCAGCTCATCCTGACGGTACAGCGCCTCTACATCCAGTGCGTCAACCGGCGCATCCGCCTGACCGGGCTTTTGTCCGCCTGCGACATGCTCGTCTTTCGCCGCTTTGGGCTCTGCAGTCGCCTGCTTGGCTTCATCTTCGAGGATGGGCCGGTATGTGGTGCGTGAATAGACATCGGTGCCATCCGCGCCTTCGCCGCCCTCGTCCTCGGCGGTGGTGTATGTGGTGCGCGTATAGGGCACCGCCTTGCGCGCCGCCTCTTCTGATTCATTTGACACATACCGGGGCTGGGCCGCTGTGTAGCCGTTGCCTTCAAACCGGCTGTCACCGACGACCGCGCCGCACGATGGGCAGTTGACTTCGTCGGGCTTGATCGTCTTGCCACATTTGCTGCAAAACATAGGTGCGTTCCTCCCAGCCGGTTGACCGGCATAAAAATTGTACGAAAATAATCCGTCATATTATTGTAACAGATTCAGTGAACCGCGTCAAGGTGTCGCCGCTAACCATATTTGGTAAAGAAATTCACTCAGCGCCATAGCATGTGTTTCAGTGCAGGACTCAAGCATTTTTCGCCAAATCAAGGAGTCTGAGCGCGACGTACTGGCGGTACATCAAGCGGAAAACGACGCAGCGTTGGCGGAAAAGGCGCAGTGTCATGCGCTTTCGGAGTTTAGTAACACGCGCTAACCCGCCGGATTGGCCGGAATGACGTTCTGGGTCTCGTCTGACTGCACACCGGGCGAGACGGGCGGATCGGTGGGCGCGGGCGTGGCGGTGGTCTGGGTCTGGTTCATCGACGGCAGGTTTGAGTAGTCCATCGGTAGGTCCTGTTGTTGGGCATAGGGGTTGGGTTGACGGCTGAGCAAGAAGATGGTGAGCATCAGCGTCATCGAAAGCAGTGCGATGATGGAGATGATCAACTTGCCGCGCAACGGATTGCGCGCTGCGTTCCACAGCAAAATAAGCCCCACCGGAGTCATCATCACTCACAGCGGGACTGTGATCCACATCCGCTTGGACGGGGTCTGCCTGGAAGGCGGCTGGAAATTGGGCGTCACACCAGAAGCTCTCATAAATCGAATCCACTCCATTGTATAATAACTCAAGTATATCTAACTGACGCGCACAATGCAACCGATGTTCCGAAAATCACCGGAAATTGTCATATAAAGGTTGCTTTATACGTAAAATTTGCGTTTTACGCGGCATCGACTTGCGCGTTTTGTTCACACGGAGCCTCGGTTGTGCTATACTGTTCGGCATATCCATCAAACAAAAAGGGGGGGCGCGCATGGCTGAGCCGATGATTCGCATCGAGAACTTGTCCAAGGTCTACGGCACCGGCGAAGGCGCCGTCACCGCGCTGTCAGGCGTGAATCTGAACATCAACAAGGGCGAGATCCACGGCATCATCGGCATGTCCGGCGCCGGAAAATCCACGCTGATCCGCTGCATGAACCGGCTCGACACGCCCACCGAAGGCAGGATTCTGATCGACAATCAAGATGTGCTCGGCTTGAGCGGAAAAGAACTGCGCAACCTCCGCAAGCGCGTCAGCATGATCTTTCAGCAATTCAACCTGCTGATGCAAAAGACCGTCTCCAAGAACGTGCGCTATCCGCTGGAGATCTCCGGTGTCGGCGGCGCGAAGGCCGACGCGCGCGTCAGGGAATTGCTGGGCATCGTGGGTCTGGAGGCCAAGGCCAAAGCTTATCCCAGCCAGCTTTCGGGCGGCCAAAAGCAGCGCGTGGCCATCGCTCGCGCCTTGGCGACGGACCCTGAAGTGCTGTTGTGTGACGAGGCAACGAGCGCGCTGGACCCGATGACCACGCAGTCGATCCTGGCGCTGCTGCAGAAAATCAATAGAGCGATGGGCATCACCATCGTGATCATCACCCACGAGATGGCCGTCATCCGCCAGATCTGCGATCGCGTCACCATCATCGACGACGGCGAGATCGTGGAGGAGGGTACCGTCGACGATGTGTTCACCCACACGAAGAGCGCCGCGGGCAGGCGGCTGTTCGGCATCGTCGGCGAGCGCCAGGGCGACGAGATTGACAACGCCATCCGCATCGTGTTCGACGGCGAAGAGCGCAACGCGCCGCTGATCTCCACCTTTATCCTCAAGTCCGGCATTGAGGTCAACATCCTCTCAGCCGACATGAACTCCATCGGCGGCAAGCGGTACGGCCAGATGGTGCTGAAGATGCCCGATTCCCATCAGGATCGCGACCGGCTGATCTCCGGCTTGCGCGAGATGGGCCTGACGGTCGAGGAGGTGCATCTGAAATGACCATGGACAAGATCTGGCAGTTGGTCCAACAGGGCACCGTCGATACGCTGTACATGACGATCCCGTCGGCGATTTTTGCATACATACTGGGCTTGCCATTGGGCATTCTGCTGGTCATCACCCAGAAGGGCCACATCAAATCCAGCCCCACGTTCAACGCGGTGCTGGGTTCCGCGGTCAACTTTCTGCGCTCGATCCCGTTCATCATCCTGCTGGTGATGTTGTTCCCGGTCACGCGGGCCGTCATGGGCACAGCCATCGGAACCCGGTCCATCATCTTTCCATTGGTGGTCAGCGCGTTCCCCTACGTGGCGCGCATGGTGGAAAACTCGCTCAACGAGGTGGATCAGGGCCTGATCGAGGCCGCACAGTCCATGGGCTCCACCACGATGGAGATCATCCTTAAGGTGCTGATCCCCGAGGCGCTGCCCTCTTTGGTCAACGGCGCGGCGATCTGCGTCACCACGATTCTGGCCTACACCGCCATGGCGGGCGCCGCCGGCGGCGATGGGCTGGGCAAGATCGCCATCACCTACGGCCTGAACCGCAGGGAATACGGCGTCATGTACGCCGCGTCCATCGCGCTGGTCGTGCTGGTGCAGGTCATCCAGATGATCGGCAGCGGGCTCACCAAGGCGTTGGATCATCGCAGGCGGTGACGATAACCCCGTCCGTTTCAGTTCCGTGCCTACGCACCATAAGCCACGAAGCGCTGAACTGACCTCATATAACGTGCCACAGGCACAATAAAAGGAGGAAACCCCATGAAGAAGCTGCTGTCCCTGACCCTCGCCATCTCGCTGATCCTTGCCCTGGCGGTCCCGGCCATGGCCGAGGCCAAGACCATCAAGATCGGCGCCACGCCCTCCCCCCACGCGGAGATCCTGGAGTTCATCCAGGACGACATGGCCGCCCTGGGTTACAACCTCGAGATCGTGGAATTCACCGAGTATCCGCTGCCCAACCCGGCGCTGGACGCGGGCGAGATCGACGCCAACTATTTCCAGCACATCCCCTATCTGAACGCCTACAACGAGACCGTCGCGGAGGAAAAGCAACTGGTCCCGGCGATCGGCGTACACTATGAACCCTACGCCATCTATCCCGGCAAGACCAAGACCCTGGCAGAACTGCAGGACGGCGCTGTGATCACTGTGACCAACGACCCTTCCAACGAGACCCGCGCGCTGCTGCTGCTGCAGGAGGCCGGCCTGATCACGCTGCCCGAGGATGCCACAGTGGACTCCTCCCTGACGGTCATGGACGTGACCAACCCGCGCGGTTTTGACATTCGCGAGATCGACGCCAACCAGCTGCCCTCGACCCTCGAGGACGTGGACATCGCGGTCATCAACGGCAACTTCGCGCTGGACGCCGGGCTGAGCCCGTCCAAGGACGGCATCTACATGGAGGCCGCCGACGGCGCGTCCGGCAAGATCTACACCAACTACGTGGTCGTCCGCCCCGACGAACAGGACGAACAGTGGGTGAAGGACCTGCGGTCGGTCATCTGCTCCGAGAAGGTCAAGAACTTCATCCTCGACAAGGAAGACTACAAGGGCGGCGTCATTCCGGCCTTCACCGTGGAATAAGCGCCCCACCCTAAAGCACAATCAGCTCATCCTGAGCGCAGCGAAGGATCTTCTTCTAGGCATAGAGGAAGATCCTTCGCCGCGCTCAGGATGAGCGCGGTTCGCCCGGTTTCGCCGGAACACACCATCGTTCATAATTTTGTCTTTTCTCGGGCATCCTATGGGCATAAACCGCACATTAGGAGTGATTTGACGATGATGAACCCATTTGAACAAAAACCGATGCCCATGGAAAAGCTGCTGATGAACTGGAACACGCTCTATCCCACGCCCTATGACAAGCGGACCGCCGACCCGTACACCAAGATCCGCATCATCCTCATGAACGGCATCGAGGTCGAGGCCACGATGTTCTCGCATCAGTTCCACCGCCACTGCCCCGACAACAACCTGCGCCGCGAACTGGCCCTGATGCGCCGCATGGAGCAGCAACAGCAAAAGCACGTTAACTGGCTCAAACCCGTAGACGAAACCCAGCTGGAGACCACCATCGGCTTTGAGCACATCGCCGTGGACCTGACCGCCTGGATGGCCCAGAACGAGCCGGACCCGACCGTGAAGGCGCAGCTTGACTTTGCCCTGCTGGAGGACTTCGACCACCTGTACCGCTACGCCAACCTGCTGGACATGGATTACAACATTCCGTCCCACACGCTGACCAAGCGCTATGTGGACATCACGCCCGGCCGGCCGACCCTCGCCGAACACCGAAACCCGGCGGACGCGCCGCGCACGCCCGTGGACTTCAAAAAGGCAAACATCCAGACCAAGCTGAACACCCTGATCATCACGGCGGGCGAGCAGCAGACCATGAACTTCTACATGAACATCGGCAATACGTATACAAACGACCTGGGCAGAAAGCTGTATCAAGAGATCGCCATGATCGAGGAGCAACACGTGTCCGAATACGGCTCGCTGATCGACCCGAACCTGACCTGGCTGGAAAGCTTGCTGCTGCTCGAGTACATGGAGTGCTATCTGTATTATTCGTTCTACGAGGACGAGTTGGACGCGAACGTGAAGGGCGTGTGGGAGCTGCACCTGCAGCAGGAGCTCGCGCACCTGCACAAAGCGGCGGAGCTGCTACGGAGGCACGAGGGCAAGGACTGGCGCGCGCTGGTGCCGGGCACGTTCCCGAAGCCGCTGCAGTTCCACGACACGCGCGACTATGTGCGCAAGGTGCTGGCGGAACAGGTCGAGCTGACCGCCGACAAGGAGCAGATGGTCTGCGTCCACGACATCGCGCAGGACCACGGGTTCTTCTGCTATCAGGAACAGGTGGGCTGCAACGACGTGGAGAGCGTGGCCAGCCACATCGTCATCTGTGAGCACAAGAAGGCAAAGGGGCTGGATTATCGGGACGAGTCCATGCCCTGCCCGGTGGCCGCGCTGGCGGACCGGGCCAAGGACGACACCGAAATCGCGCGGACGAAGTAGACAAACACCGCGCCATCGTCCCCTGCGCTCAGGCTGACCGTACGAGAGCGGCTTACCTGCAGCGCTGCGATGAGCCGAACGCGCCGGACGGATCCGCCATCCAGCCGATGGCGTGAGCGCGCGGATACAGTCCTGCGTCTCCACGGCCTTCCCTCTTGTGTGCGTTTGCCCAACCATCATAACCCCACATCCCCAATCAAAGCAATCGGCAGAACCACCAGACGTGGTCCTGCCGATATGGATGTGATGGGTATGTTGCCTTACTTCGCCAGCGCGCCCTTCGCCACTTCGACGAGGTCCGCGAAGCCGTTCGGGTCGGCGATGGCCATCTCGCTGAGCATCTTGCGGTTGATGGTGATGCCCGCGACCTTCAGGCCGTTCATCAGCTTGGAATAGCTGATGCCGTTCACGCGCGCGCCGGCGTTGATCCGGGCGATCCACAGGCGGCGGAAGTCGCGCTTTTTCAGCTTGCGGCCGACATACGCGTAGCGCAGGGAGCGGCGAACCTGCTCGCTGGCGGCGCGATACTGCTTGGACTTGGCGCCAAAGTAGCCCTTGGAGAGCTTGAATACCTTGCGGCGCTTTTTCAGGGCATTGACTGCCCGCTTCACTCTTGCCATGGTCGGTTCCCCTCCTTACTTGTACGGAATCAGCTTGTTGAT
>JAVBTW010000174.1:0-6866 GCA_031555975.1 Eubacteriales bacterium | reverse complement strand
CCCAAGCCCGGACCCAGATTGGCATCGCGCGGGACAATGTGATGCGCGAGGTCTTTGTGCCGCGGATAAACGGCAACAATGGCAGGGAGTTCAGGGATTTTTCCAACTTTATGCGGCGGGTCAATAGCATTGCCCGCCGCGCCGAATTTCTGACGCAGGTTCAGTCCATGGTGATCGATGAGGACGGCATTTTGGTTTATCCCAACAACACGCCCGATGCGAGCGTCGAACAGGAGCCCTTCGAGGAACCGGTCGCGTTCGACGGCACCGATTACGACGCGAAAAGCGCCGTCTATCAAGCCATTGCCGGGCAAATGGTGGACCTGGAAAGCGACGCCGTTTCCCGCGTCCATGACGGCCGGCGAATCTACTATGTGTCCGCCATGCCCATTGCGGCCAAGGGAAATGACGGCAAGCAGTACACGCTGGTGCTGTACATGGACATGACCGGAGTGTCAGGGCTACACCGGACGCTGAACATCGTGCTCTTTGGCATCATCGGCATCACCATCTTGGTCGCTGCCGTGGTAACACTGTTGATATCGAACCGGATCACCAAGCCGATACGCGAGCTGTCCGACTTTGCGGACGCAATTGGCCGCGGCGATTTCACCGCGCGCCGGATCGGGTGCAAGGACAGAGAACTGATCGAACTCGCGGAGACCATGAACCACACGGCGCAGCAGCTGGATCAGTATGATTGCGAGCAGAAGGTGTTCTTTCAGAATGTATCACACGAACTCAGGACGCCGCTGATGTCCATTCGCGGCTATGCGGAGGGCATACTGGTGGGTGTTTTTGACGAAGATGAGGCTGCTGCCAGCATTATCATTCAGGAATCGGACCAGTTGACAAAGATGGTTGAGGAGCTGCTGTATCTCAGCAAAATGGACAACATCACAGCGCAGGACGAGCAGATGACGCTGGACGTGCGCGAAGTGCTGTCCAGCTGCGGCGAGGCGCTGCGCGGCGTCGCGATCCATGAAGGCAAGCGCATTCAGTATGACTTCTCGGAGGCCCCGGTTCTGTGCGTTGGCGCGGAAACGGCGCTGGATCGCGCGTTTTCGAACCTGATCACCAATGGACTGCGTTATGCGAAAAACACCGTGACCTTGCGATGCCGTGCAAAAGACGGCGCATGCGTCGTGTACGTGGAGGACGATGGCCCCGGCATTGGAGAGGCCGATCTGCAAAGGGTGTTCGACCGGTTCTACAAGGGCAAGGGCGGCAAGCATGGAATCGGGCTGAGCATCGTAAAGGCGGTCGTCGCCGCCCACAAGGGCGAAGTGAGCTGTGCCAATACCGGCCACGGTGCGGTCTTTGAAGTCAGGATTCCACAGGCGACCCCGTAAATGCTCCGAGCGCAAATCGCAGCCGCAGCCCTTTCTGATCACACCAGCGGATTTAGGCGGCCTATCAGCGCGTTGCCCGACACGCCGATCAAAACACCCGTGCCGATCCCTGAAATGGCGAGCAGCGGCAGATAATACATCACTTCAGGCGTCCTGACGACCAGCGACGCCACGGCCAATTGCGCCAAGTTGTGCACCAATCCGCCCATCGCGGAGACCGTCACCACATAGAGCGCCGCTTTTTTTGCGCCCAGCATCACGATGAACGAACAAATCGATCCGACCAGCGCATACACGATCGAAAACCCGCTGCCAAACAGCGCCCCGCCCAGCAGTACGCGCAGCGCAGACACCATGGCGGCCTCTTTCCAGCCAAACAGATACAATGCCACCACCACCACCAGGTTCGCCAGTCCCAACTTGATGCCGGGTACCGGCGCGGGCACCGGAATCAGTCGCTCAACAAATGAGAGCACCAGCGCCAGCGCCACCATGACAGCCACCTGGGACACCCTTCTTGCGCCCATCAGCGTGTCACCGCGTCCATGCCGCCGTCCGCGTCGCCCTCCAGGCGCACGGAGACCTCGTTCGGCAGGCATACAATCGTCTGGCCGGACATGCGGATTGCACCCTGCTTCACACACAGCTGATCCTTGCACGACGACGATACCATGCGCGCCGCGCCGCCTTCGATCTCAAGCTCATAGGGGCCTTGCGCGCCCTGGCCGCGAAAGACCGTGTTCTTTTCGATGGGCATCTTGCCACATATGACGCCAGAAACCGCCACCACCGCTGAAGCGGCCGGCGCGCGGTGCATGTGAATCAAGCCCTGAGCAATCAAGGCCAGGGCGAGCAAAGCCAAAATGATCAGATAGTCCCGCCTCTTCATCAAATCACCTTCCGCTATTCTACCGCATTTGATCAGAGAACGCAATCGTTGCGTGATATAATACAGGCCAACGGGAATGGGCAAGGACAAAACCGACAAATCGGCTGGGAACCTGTGCATTTACACGGGTAAATTCTGCGGTTCCTATGCGACTGTACAGCTGTTCAACTGCAAATAATCCGTTATGATGGGGTTATCCAGAGCACGAACGTTGCGGTGGCGAACGGAGCAAGGACGCGCGAGGCCGATGCTGGAAAGGCGATGGCGGGGGATGCAGTAGCGCTGCCTGTGGGCGCGGCGAGCGAGGTGAAATCTGTGCGTTCGAGATCTGGCCACAGGATGGGGACAACAAGACCCGCATGGCCGCCCGCAAGCGACATGCAGGACGGCGGAAAGCGATCGCCACGCACTGCTGAATGATGCGTCATCGCAAACCATGCGAAAAATCAACGCTTGTTGAGGAAAATGATGATGCGCTTGGCGTAAAAGTCGGCTAAAATGGCCATGAAGAGACGAACCTGTGCGTTTATATAGCTACGTAAAAGCGCTGATTTCGGATAGAATGCGGGCAAAGACGAGGTGATGGGCGTGAAATGGTTTGGAAAACGGAGGACGGCGGAGAGCGCTGCTGAGGAGGTGTCCTGGGCCGACGGGCGATCGGATCTGGTGCGAGAGGAGCGGGAGGAGCGGGAGGAGGTGTATGCCAAGCCGTCCCATGGCGCCAGCGGCTGGTTGCTGCTGTTCTGCCTTTTGTCCGTGTGGGTTTATGCATTTCGGTCCGGCGGCACGTTTCTGCTGGTGCAGAGTGAGCTGCACACCCAGTTCATGGCGGTGGGGTTCTTTGAATATCCTGTGCAGATACTGGGTGTTTGCGTTCTGCCTTGGCTGCTGGATCGCCTGGGCCTTGCGAGCAGTCCGCGCTCTGATCGGCTGCTATTTTCAGGGCTGATGGGCCTCGGTTTGGCACTGAAGGCCGCGCTGTGGTTCACGCCTGGGTTCTGGCTGCCGCTTTGTCTGCTGTATTTGCTGATCTTGGCCACGTCTACGGCGATGGGACTGGCGCTGCGGCGCGGTGCGATGCTGTGGGACCCGAACCGCGCGGCGCTGTACATCGGAGGCGCGCACATCCTGTATTATGTGGCCGAGTATGTGCATTACTATTCGTTCTTCCTGACCGGTAACCCCATCGTCTATCTGGTCGTCGCGTCCATTCTGTTCGCGGGGCTGCTGATCGCTGCGTTCGTGGTGCGGCTGAGGATGAGAGAAAATGCGCTCACCGCCACGCAGGTACTCCTTGATCAACCGTACCCCAGACAGTTTCTGCGCGGCGCGTTGGCCGCACTGGTGCTGCACTCGCTGTTTTCGGTGCTGGTCAACACGGTTTGGTATTTTGAGAACGACGGCGCGTTCCCATCGTTCTGGTATGAGCTGTCCTTTAAGCTGCTGGCACTGGTCGTGATGGGCGCGGCGACGCTCTTGCTGCACAAGCGGCGCTGGTTCGTGCTGACGATGAGCTGTCTGCTGGTGCTGTGCTTTGGGCAAGGGCTGACGCTGTGGAACATCGAAAACATGCCGCTTGCCGTCAGCTACAATCTGGCGACCATGGCGGCCAAGATGCCGCCCTATCTGCTGTCGCTGACCGTGCCGCTGTGGTACGCGGCGGCGCGCAGAAAACCGTCCGTCGCGTGCCTCGGGTTTGGCGTCAACACGGGCATCGAAGTCCTGATCCTGCTGACACAGCTTCGGCCGGGCACGCTTGGGGTGATCCCGCGCCAGGGCTTCCTGCTGCTGCTCGGGCTGGGATTGGTGGCGCTGATGACATGGCTGTACCTGAAGTATCAGAAAATCCAGACCGACGAGCTGCTTTCGACCATCCGGTCAAGTCAGGAGGAGCGCAAGACGCCGGAGCAAACGCTTTCAGCGCTGAACCTGACCCCGCGCGAGCACGAGGTGGCGCAATTGCTGCTGACGGGCGATTCCAACAAGATCATCGCCGCCAAGCTGCACATCTCACAGCCCACGGTGGGGTTCCACACCAAGAACCTGTACAGGAAGCTGAACATTCAGAGCCGCGCGGAGCTGTTCGCGCTGTTCATCCTGCCCGCGCCGGGCGGTGCGATGGAGGTGAATATATGATGGCGCAAATCCTGTCATGCCTGCTGATGCTGGCGCTGCTGCTCCTGTCCGGGGGGCCGGTGGACGGGGTGGGAATGGCGCCTATCGCCACGTCCGACTTCGCTGTGGCGCTGCCCGGCGGCGCATTCAACCTGGTCACTGACGATCGCGCGGACCTGGAGCGCATCACGGGGCAGGAGATGGAGTTCTACGACGAGTTCCCAGCGCTGGAAATTGGCTACTATCGGTTGCAGTTGGACACATGCGGTTTCTTCACGGGTTCGGATGCCGGACACATAGAGCAGGTGGACTTCAAACAGGGCTGCGTCACCGCGCGCGGCATTGGACTGACATCGACGCGGGCGGAAGTGTTCGCGGCGTATGGCGAGCCGCGCGGGTGGTTTGACGAACACGGCTATATCCGCTGTGAGTATGAGGCGATCATTGGAGAGGCGTACTGTGAGCTGTTTATTCTGCTCAATGTTTCGAAGGATCAGGTGATTGACATTCGGCTGGTCTGCAGGACTGATCAGCGGCCTGCACTATAGGAGACACACAATGAACACAAAGCGATGGGCTGCGGTCTGCCTCGCGCTGATGCTGATAGTGATGAATGCCATCGCCGCAGATGGGGTTGCCACCGGCACGATGAACGAAGCGCCGACACCGTTGGAAAAGTGGATATCTGGCAAGCGCGAGGAAATACCCAAGTCGCTGTTCGGCGAAAGCGTACGGGTGATGACCAGCCTTTCCTACGGCAGCTCGGCGGATTGCCTGGCTGCGGGCGATTGGACTGTGAAGAGCGGATATGATGACGAGGGCGTCTGGCGCATGCGGGTGGATTGGCTGGGGTTTCAGCGCGCGGCGTTGGCGGAGCGCGGTTCGATGCGCGTCGTGCCATGCGGGGACCAGATTGCCTACGACGGCGGCGAAGCGGGCTGGATGATGCGCCCGCTGACGGACGGCGACCCGGTGCAGCTGGGGCTGGGCAGGGAGAGCGATGTACTGTTTTCAGACGAGCGATTCCTGTGGTACGCCAGCTACAGCGAGGACGGGAACGCCACGCTGGGCCGGATGAACCACCGGGGCGGGCGCAAGGTAAAGCTGGCCGCTGTGGAAGGCGGCGTGATGGCAATGATGCGGGACGGCAGCGCGCTCATTCAACATGTCGAGGAAAACCGCATCTCGCTTTGGAAGGACGGGAAGCTCACCACGATCTACGAGCCGGAGGAGTTGATCGTGCGCGTGGTCTGCTATGGGCGCAACATCTGGGTGCAGCACGAGGGCAAGTTTGGACTGCTGCAGGACGGCGAACTAAAATTCGCCTTTGCGGGCACGATCATAGACGCTGTGGGCACGACGGACCAGACCGCCATGCTGATTTCACAGGGCGAGGGCGCGCAACAAGCGTTGATGCTGTTCAACGAGGCGCAAGGCGCCTACGCGCTGGTGGGCTATGCACCCGCATCGGACGGGGCGCTCATCGAGCTGAGGCCGCCCTGCGGGCTGAAGGTGTGGGGTCCAGACTGGGAGCGGCAGTATGCGACGCCCGCCCGGGGGGAGTTCATTCCCTACGGATATGCGGACGTGCGGTCGGCGATCAAGGGCGGGTATGTGCTTCGAGAACGCGTGGCGCGGAGCGAGGACCTTCGGGCGGAGGACAACGGTGGCATCGCGCGGCGGATGCCCGGGGAGCTGGTCTTGGAGGGTGAGGACGAGATCCTGCGCCGCGCCCAGTGGCAGGGCATCCATGTGACGCGCGAGCCGGATGGCGCGTACAGCTACCGGGCGATGACGCTGGCGCAACACGAGCGCGAGCTGTTCAGGCGGGAACGGGAACTGATCGAATGCCTGGATGCGATGCAGCGCGAGGGACTCATCACGTCGTACGCTTGCAGTGACGACTTCAGCGAGATTGCGCTGCGGGTGGATCGGGAGCGGGCGGCGGACGGGTTGCTGAATGAGCTCGTGCCGGTCGGCCTGCTGGCCGCCGCATATCAGGCGATGCTGTATGACGCGGAGGAACCCGTCGCCATCATCGAGCTGTTCGACGAGGAGACCGGCGAGCGCCTGGATGACGTGCTGGACAGCAACATCAAGCAGCCCATGGGCGAGCTGCACGCGCCGGGCGACTTACTGTTTGGGTGAGGTGAGTGGGCGTGAAGGCTGGAAGCGGATACGACAAGGTGGTCAAGGGCGCGGTTGGACTGGCCGCGCTGGGCGCGGGACTGATCGCATGGGCACTGCTGCAGCACGGCGAGGACGCATTCAACCTGAGTCGTCCAGAGCCGTTCACGGCGGCGCGGCTGGCGTTTGGCGTGTCGTTTCTCATGATCGGGGTGATCTGCGCTTGGTATTTCCAACGCTGTGCCAAGGAAGCGGAAAAGCTGGCGAGCGGGGAGAAGGCGCTGGCGCAGTGGACGCTCGCGCCCGGCGCACACCAGGCGTTCGCCACCGAAGTGTACGAGCGCGAGCAGGGCGCGAACGCGGGCGCGCTGATGGCGGTGGGC
>JAVBTW010000167.1:0-3351 GCA_031555975.1 Eubacteriales bacterium | reverse complement strand
AGAGCGAATATGACGCGTTTACGGTGGGACACGCGTCAACGGCCATATCCGCGGCGCTGGGCATCGCCAGAGCCAGAGATCTGGCGTGCGGAAACCGCGCGGTCGTGGCCATCGTGGGCGATGGAGCGCTGACTGGCGGCATGTGCTATGAGGCACTGAACGACGCAGGCCAATCAAAAACCCAGTTGATCGTGGTGCTCAACGACAACGAGATGAGCATCTCGCCCAATGTTGGCGCGTTGTCCGGATACCTGACAGGTCTGCGTCAGTCAAATCCGTATCGAGCCATCAAGCGAACCATCCGGTCGGGCCTGGAGCGCGTACCCCGTGTGGGCCGACCACTGATCGCGTTCTTGTCTCGGCTTCGGGACGCCATACGCACCGTATTTGTGGACGGCCAGTTTTTTGAGGCGCTGGGCTTTGACTATATGGGGCCCATTGATGGCACGGACACGGAGCGCATGATCCGCGTGTTGCGCCGTGCGAAGGCCGCAAACCGGCCTGTGTTGGTGCATGTCGTCACCCAAAAGGGCAAGGGGTATACGCCTGCTGAGGATCATCCGGACGAGTTCCACGGCGTGGCGCCGTTCTACATTGAGTCGGGCAGACAAAAGGGACAGGGCTCGCCCGCAAACGGCAAGCTCATGGCCGAAAAGCTGGCGGACATGGCCGACCACGATCCGCGCGTGGTGGCGGTGTGCGCCGCCATGCCTGGCGGGACGGGCCTTTCTGTGTTTCAACAGCGCCACCCGAAGCGGTTTTTCGATGTGGGCATCGCCGAGGAACACGCGGTTACCATGGCTGCGGGCCTCGCATCCGCCGGACAGAGGCCGTATGTGTGCGTCTATTCCACGTTCATGCAGCGCGCCTACGACCAACTCCTGATGGACGTGTGCCTGCAAAACCTGCCGGTGACGCTGCTGCTGGACCGATCGGGATTGGTCGGGCCGGACGGCGCCACACACCAGGGCGTTTTTGACCTGAGTTACCTGTCCGCCATGCCGAACATGACGGTCGTCGCGCCGAGGGACTGGCACGAGTTCGACCGGATGCTCTCCTTGAGCCTCACGCTGGACGGACCGCTCGCCATCCGCTATCCCAAGGACAGCTGCGACATGGGCCCCAACATGAAGGAAATCGGGCCGGTCCAGGCGGGGACATGGGACTTGCTCAACGAAGGCGCGGATGTCACAGTATTGGCCGTGGGCAGCATGGTTGAACTGGCACTGGCCGCCGCCATAGAGCTCAGTGGGCGCGGCATTGAATGTGGCGTGGTGGACGCGCGGTTCATCAAGCCGCTGGACGATGCCTGTCTCAAAAAGGTCGCGGGACACACAAAGCTGATCGTGACTTTGGAAGAAAACAGCCGCATCGGCGGGTTTGGCGCTTCGGTGCTGCTCCGGTTGAGCGAACTGAACTGCGCGATTGACGCGATGGTTCTGGGTGTGCCGGACCGATTCATAGGGCATGCGCAGATCGAGCAACAGCGCGAGGAAGCGGGCCTGTCGCCCGCAGCGATCGCGAATGCGATCCAAAAGAGGCGGGGGGACAGATGATGGCACGACAGCGAGTTGACGAAGCGCTGGTCGCGCTGGGCCTCGCCGAATCACTCGAAATGGCGCGCGCGCTGATTATGGCGGGACGGGTTTTTCTGGCCGAGGAAAAGATGAACAAGCCGTCCGACTCGATCAAACCCGGACTGCCGCTCTCGGTGCGGGAAAAGGGCAGGCCGTACGTGAGCCGTGGCGGCTTGAAGCTGCAAAAAGCGCTGGCCGAGTTTTGCATTGACCCCGCCGAAAAGACGTGCATCGACGTTGGTGCATCCACAGGCGGATTCACCGACGTGTTGCTCAAGAGCGGCGCAGCGCGCGTTTACGCGGTCGATGTGGGTTACGGTCAGCTGGACTTCACCCTGCGCCGCGATCCGCGCGTGGTGGTGATGGAGCGCACGAACGCGCGGTTTTTGACGCCAGAACTGTTCGACCCAAGGCCCTCTTTTGGCGCGACGGACGTATCGTTCATCTCGCTGAAGGCGGTGCTGCCCGCGGCGCTATCCGTGCTGCATGGAGTGGATAAGCGGTTTGTTGCCCTCGTCAAGCCTCAATTCGAAGCGCCGGCCGAATTGGTGGGTGAAAAGGGCGTCGTTCGGGATGTGCAAGTGCATATTGACGTGGTCCAGGGCATCTGTGAGTTCGCGCTGACCATCGGCTGGGCTGCGCGCGCGCTGGCCTTTTCGCCCATCACCGGCCCCGAGGGTAACATCGAATTTTTGTTGGACTTGCGGCCTGCGGACACTGTCGAATCCCCCCTGTCCAGAGCCGAAACTTGTGTCGTTTGCCACCGCGCTTATGACAATTTTGTGAAATTGCGCTAGGGAACTTGTATGTCTATGCAGTTATCCATTATCATAATAGATAAGGAGCACGACCGATGAACGACAAGCCGCGCGGAATTGGCATTTGGTACAACGCGCAAAAACCGGGCGTACTGGAAACCGCCGCCCGATTGGAGCGCACGTTTGCGTCTCATGGCGTCCCATGTCGCGTCAGGCACACCCTGGCAGAGCTCCAGAGCGTCACTGATCATGCAGTCGACGTCAGCGAATGTGACCTGTTGTGTGTGCTCGGTGGCGATGGCACCTTGCTTGCAGCGCTGCAGTCGGCCTTCCGATGTGATGTGCCGCTGATCGGCGTGAACATGGGCCGGATGGGCTTTTTGAGCGAGATGCAACTGGACGACATTGAGCGCGACGTGGCGCAACTGATGCGCGGCGAGTTTCAGATTGAGCCGCGCATGCTGCTCCAGGTCGATCTGCCGGGCGAAAAGCCCCATGTGGCGCTGAATGAAGTGGCCATCAACCGCACCGGGGCGACCATCGGCATCCTGTCCATTGAGGTGTTTGCGGGCGGCGTTCTGGTGGACCGTTTCTCCGGAGACGGGCTGATCATCGCCAGTGCCACCGGCTCCACCGGCTATTCGCTCTCCGCGGGCGGGCCCATCGTGGCGCCGGGCATGAACTGTATTGTGCTCACGCCCATCTGCAGCCACACGCTGCATGTCCGGCCCGTGGTGGTCTCGCCCGATGAGGTGATCACCGTGCAGGTGCTGGGCGACCCCAAGGCCGCGCGCATCGTCTTGGACGGCCACACCAGTTTGCCCTTTCCCGGCGGCGCAGCCGCCACCATTCACAGAGCCGCGCGCTCGATCCGCTTTGTCAAACTGCATGATCACAACTTTTTTGATCTGCTGCGGGACAAGCTGTCCGATTGGACGCATTAAACCTGAAAAATAGCGCATGGGGGAGGACTTTTACATGAAGTCGGTCAGACACTCCATGATCCTGGACATCAT
>JAVBTW010000317.1:0-2684 GCA_031555975.1 Eubacteriales bacterium | reverse complement strand
CGCTAAAGCCGACCGCACCCATCTGATATGGCCCCAAGGGGGGCCTCAAATCCCTGTAATTGCTGGGTTTCGAGACCGTGCGGCCCGCTCGCGTGAATGCCCGAGGGTTTTGAGGGTGGGGGTATGACACCAAAATCTGTTAAATGTTTGCGGGAGTGTTCACCGCCCGACTAATTAACATTGAAACGGTATCTCATAGGCCCATGAGCAATATGCCGTTGGAAAAGACCATCGTCGCGCAGATCATGCGCGCCCTGAAAGTACATGGAGTAGGTTGGTGCATCAAGACACACGGCGGCGCGTTTCAGGGCGCGGGGCTGCCCGACATCCTCGCTATCGCGCCTGCGACCGGGCGGCTGGTGGGCATCGAGGTCAAGCGGCCCGTGGTTGGGAAGTTGACCGAACTACAAAAAGCCCAGCTCGCCAAGATCGAGGCGGCTGGGGGCGTGGCAGGTGTGGCCACAACGGTGGATGAAGCTCTGACACTACTAATGAGGGGGAACGTGAGATGAATCCGACCAATACGGCCAAGGAGTTCTTCGAAGGGTGCCGCCGCTTGGAGCAGAGGATCAATGGGAAGATCGGGGAGGCGGAGCGGCTGCGGTTGATAGCCACGCGCGCGACAGCCAGCTATTCAGATGAGCCACGCAGTGGCGGCAACGGTCAAGGCCCTGTGGAGCGCGCTGCACTCCAATTGGTGGAACTGGAGCGGGAAATTGCCGCTGCCATCGACGAGATGGTGGAACACCGGAAAAAAGCTCAGTTGGTGATTGAGGGTTTGCCGGATGACCGCTACCGTGATGTGCTGACCTGGCGCTACTTCTCGATGTGGTCATGGGAGAAGATTGCGGAAGCGATGAACTGTGAGCGCATGCAAGTGTGGCGGCTCCATGGGCGCGCGCTTCTGGAGGCAAACCGGCAGTTGGGCATGGCGCCACCCTCCAGAACAATGTTAACTTTTTCGAGTGTTACAGAATGATACATGCGTTTGGTATATCATGATACTGTCGAAGTATGTCAAGCAGCCGCTCATGAAAATGGGCGGCTGCTTTTGTGTGCCACTTGGAGTGCTGGCCGGGGTGACCCCTTCTCCGTACAGCGGGAATGCGTGCGATACGAGCGGCGGGGCTGGCGCGCAGTGGTACATGATGACATATTCAGACCGGCGATCCATGACATATTCTGGCCGCCACTAAATGACATTTGGTAGCGCCGCGTGGAGGGCTTCATGAACATCGTATATCGGAACCCTGGCGAGCTTATGCCCTATCCGGGCAACGCCAAAAAGCATAGCAAATTGCAGATCGAGAAGGTCGCGCTGTCGATCCAGAAGTACGGCTTCAAACAACCCGTGGTCATCGACCAGGACGGCGTGATCGTGATCGGACACTGCCGCACGCTGGCGGCGTTGCAGATCGGGCTGACGGAGATACCCTGCATCCTGGCCGATGATCTCACGCCTGACCAAATCCGCGAGCTGCGCTTGATCGACAACAAGACCAACGAGAGCGCATGGGACACTGACGCGCTGGCTATCGAGCTGAACGACCTGAACATCGACCTCAGCGCGTTCGGATTCGATCCCCTCCAGACGGACGGCGTGCATGAGGATGAGTTCGACGAGACGCCGCCCCAGGAGCCGCTCACCAAGCCCGGCGACATCTGGCTGCTGGGGCGGCACAGGTTGATGTGTGGGGATGCCACGAACCTTGATGATGTGGCGCTATTGATGGACGGCAGGAAAGCCGACCTCTGTGTGACAGATCCGCCGTACAACTGTTCAATCACCGGTAAGACCAAGGACGCGCTGAAAATCATGAATGATCAGATGGACAGCGCCTCTTTTTATGGTTTCCTGTTCGCGGCGTTCAAGAACATCTACGACAACCTCGTCGACGGCGGCGCAATCTACATCTTCCACTCGGATGCTGAGAAGGTGAACTTCTACAACGCCACCGTCGCTGCTGGGTTTCATTACTCCACGACCTGCGTTTGGGTCAAGAACTCGATGGTCATCGGGCGCATGGACTACCAGATGCGGCACGAGCCGGTGATCTATGCGTTCAAGGACACCTCGAAGCACAACTGGTACTCCAACCGCAAGCAGACCACCATCTGGGAGTTTGACAGGCCTGCGCATAGCCGCACTCACCCCTCGACAAAACCGATTCCGCTGGTCGCATACCCGATCACCAACTCGTCGCAGCCGGGAGAGCTGGTACTTGACGTATTTGGCGGTTCTGGCTCCACGATGATCGCCTGTGAACAGACGAACAGGACTGCTTACCTGATGGAACTGGACCCCAAATATGCGGACGTGATCGTGAACAGGGCGATTACGACATTTGGCACCGACGAAGGCGTATTTGTACTGCGCGATGGGGAACGCATCCCGCACGCGCTGCTCACCGCGGCGAAGGAGGCTTGACACCCATGGGCTACGTTGACTTCTTCAAAACGCTTGGCCGCCACAAGCACCTGCTCACCCGGCAGGAACTGCAAACCCTGCGCGGTCAGGCAATGGCCGGTGACTATGATGCCGCCAAGAGGGGCCTGACCACGGTCCTGAACCGTAAATATGCCGATGCCGGGAGGAACCTGTATGCCAAACAGACCAGCCCGCCCGTGTAGACATCCCGGCTGCGCGACACTGTCGGATAGAGCCTATTGCGAGGCGCATCGCC
>JAVBTW010000330.1:0-6775 GCA_031555975.1 Eubacteriales bacterium | reverse complement strand
TCAGACCTCGAATGGCATCCTGGGCGCACTCGATGCCGCGAAGGGCTGGGGCCAGACCGCAAATGACGTGACGCTGCTGTACTATTCCGGCCATGGTTTCAGCAATGCCCGCGGCGCGGGGATCGTCGGCACGGACATGGTTGGCGTGCTGTTCAGCGCGGTGGAATCGCGGCTGGCGAAGATACCGGGCACGGTGTTGGTGGTGATCGACTCATGTTACAGCGGCGCTTTGATCGGCAAATCGGCGGCGAAGGGCGCGGACACGGCCAAGGAATACAACGATCAGGTGCTGTCCGCGTTCCAGCCACCGGCGAAGCGCAAAGCATTGAGCGGGTCGAAATACCACGTGATCACGGCGTGCAGCCTGTCGCAGCAGAGCTTTGAGTCGGGCGGCTATGGTTTTTTTACCACCGGCGTCACAGAGGCGATGGGCTGGAACGCGACGGCGGACAGGGCTTACAGTTCGCTGATGGGCGATGCAAACGGCAACAAGCGGTTGACGGTTGCCGAGGCAGCGAGCTATGCTTATGGTGCGGTGGGCGCGCTGCGCCCGGACGGCGACCAGAGTGTCCAGACCGCGCCGGCAAATTCGAACCTGGTGATCGCTGCGCGCACAGGCGGCGACAACGATACGGGTGGCAAGGTATTTCCGGGCGTACCCGGGCTTGCGAATCTGACGAGCGCGGTGATGGCGCGCGGCTGGTCCTATCAGTTGACGAACGCGGGCGCATACAGTTGGACGAGCACGAACAACACGGTGGCCAGTGCGAGCGCCTCCGGCATGGTGACTGCGTTCCGGGAGGGCAAGGCGACGATCACGGGCACACGAAGCGGGTATGCGACGATCACGCTGAAGGTGGAGGTCGCTCCGCTGGAAAAGGTCGTACAGAGCGTACGGCTGAATGCGGCGAGCAGTGTGCGCAAAGCAGGGAAGAGTTTTGTGCTGAAAGCCGCGCTTTCGCCGGCGGGCACAAAGTACAAGAGCGTGAAATGGTACAGCACGAACAGCGCTGTGGCAACGGTCTCCCAGAGCGGCAAGGTGACACCGAAGAAGGCGGGCACGTGTACGGTCTACGCGATCTCGTCCAGCGGCGCCGTGGCGGGCTGCGATGTGACGGTACAGCCGCAGCCGGTGACGAAAATTCAGCAGAAGAGCCCGAAGGCGTCGGTGGGCGTGGGAAAGGTCCGGCAACTAGCGGCGCGTGCGCTGCCAACGACGGCAAGCAACCGGCAACTGAAATGGACGAGCTCGGATGAGCGCATCGCGGTGGTGGGCGAAGATTCCGGCATCGTACGTGGCCTCCGCAAGGGCAAGGTCTACATAACTGCCGCCGCCATGGATGGCAGTGGCGCGAAATCCCGTTGCCTGGTGGTGGTCAAATAGGGAAAACCCAATGAATCACAACGTAGCTGGATGATTTCGACCCGTTTCGCGGCCTGAGTCGCGGAGCATATTCGTTCTGTAAGATATATGTCATAATTTTGCAATAAATACTTGACAACTGCAATGAACCCCGGTATAATGATGAAAAACAGACCGACGTCTGTGCATGAGCGGAGTCGGGTACAGATGCGGTGGGGGGTTTTTGCGGATGAGGAAGGGTGACGTACGCCGGCAGGCAATATTGGACACGGCCGAGCGGCTCTTCTATGAAAACGGTTATGAACGCACGTCCGTGCAGGATGTGCTGGATGCCATGGATATGTCCAAGGGCGGGTTTTATCACCACTTTGAATCGAAACTGTCCTTGCTCGAAGCGATCTGCCAGCAGCGCAGCGAGAGTGGCTATCAGAAGTGCGAGGCGCAAGTGCTGGCATGCCGCGGAAATGCGGTGGAGAAGCTGAACCTGTTGTTTGAGCAGGGTTTTTTCTTCGGCCAGGGCAGCATGGACTTTATAGGGCTGATGGTGCGGGTGATCTACCGCGACGGCTGTGTGCAGCTCAAGGACGCGCTGCAGAAGAGCCTGATGCGTCAATATCTGCCGCTGGCCACCCGGATCATTCATGAAGGCATACAAGACAAGTTGTTCTATAATCCCAACCCGGACGCCATCGCAAGGATCCTGCTGATGCTGAATAACTGCATGACAGACGAGGTGGCCGAAGCCATTTCGCGCATTGAGGACGAGAATGCGGCGCTGGATGCGCTGGATCTGATTGGCGCGTACAGGGGCAGCGTAGAGCTGTTGTTGAATGCACCGTACGGCAGTGTGCGACTGCTGGAGCTGGAGCGGGCTGCGGAGATCATCAAAGCGATGTTTGAGCAGGACCGCAAGATGAGCGTTGCCATGTGACACGGGCCACGTTGCGGGGCGGGGGCACACTCCCGCCGTTTTTGTGTGACGATCACGCGTTGCCGTGAAGGGATGCAACCCTCGGCGGAAATGGAACAAAAGCCGCACGAACAATGTCAAATCGGTATTCTGTAATAAACTGGGGGAGGTATGCTTTATGAGGCGGGAGGAGCGCAAGAGGCGCAAGAGGAAGCGGGTTGCCATGTTGAGTGTTGTCATCGCGCTCGTCGCAGTGTTCGCCGTCGGTGCGTATGCGATGATGAACCAGATGAGCAAGGACGAGGCGAGCGAAACACCGCTCACAGCAACGGAGACATCGGTCTCGCAAGAACACGCGGTTGCGCCCTCGGACGCGCCGATGACCGCGCCGGAGCAGGTCGCAGTGCCCGACCCGACGGCGACGCCCGACCCAACGGCGACGCCCATCCCCACACCGGCGCCCACACCCACACCGGCGCCCACGCCGACGCCAGGCCCGCTGCACGGGTTGAAAATAGGCATTGATCCGGGCCATCAACAGAAGGCGAACAACGAAAAGGAACCCGTCTCGCCGGGTTCGAAGGAAACCAAGGCCAAGGTCGCCAGCGGCACCGCGGGCGTCAAGACGAGGATCGATGAATATGAGACGGACCTGGAGATCGCAAAGCGGTTAAAGAACCGGCTGCTGTTTCTGGGCGCCGATGTGCTGATGACGCGCGAGATCAACGACGTCAACATCTCAAACGTCGAGCGCGCCACCATGATGAACGAATGGGGCGCGGACCTGGTGCTGCGCATCCATTGCAACGGCGTGGACAAAAAGTCTGTCCACGGCATCGGGCTGTATGTGCGAAAGACCGGCGAGAAGGCGGAAGAGTGCTACGCAGCTGCCCAGGCGCTCATGCCCGCGATGCTGGAAGCCACGGGCGCGCGCAACGACAGCATTTACCGGAACAACACGTACAGCGGACTGAACTGGTCCACCGTGCCCAGCATTTTGGTTGAGTGCGGATACATGTCCAATCCAGAAGAGGACGTGAAGCTGAACGATCCCGCATACCAACAGAAGCTGGCCAACGGCATGGCGCAGGGCATCGCGGATTACTTTGAGCGCGGCGTGATGCCTGATGGGACCCTCTCGGACACGCCGGAGCTGGAGCCGGAAGGGGCCGTCGTCCCGGCGGAGGGCAACGAGTAGGCTCGATCGGGAATGCGCGGCCTTTGCGGATACATAGCGGTGATGATCAAAGCTTTGATAAGGACCTCCTGCGCCGAGGCACACGTTCCTTTGGAGGAACGGCGTCCGCGGGCGGGAGGTCCTTCGCGTCGTATTTGATGACTGGCTGATGCATTGGCATACACCGGTGGACGGCAACAGAACGGCAGCCGAATTTATATCTATCCTTCTGCCTTCCACAAGCCATGAATATTACAATATTCGTATACTGTCAGCGGACCGTCATTGACGTGGAATGCGGCCCTCGGCTCGCAGGTGTGCAGCAACTCTTCGCGTTGGGTGCGGCGGCCTTGCGCAACGGCAATCCAAGCAATGTGATGCTCTTCCGTCATCGGATGGGGCGTCGAACCCACGAAAACGGTCAGTTCGCTTCCGTTTCGGGTCAGTGCGGGCACGTGCTTTTCCTGTGCGCCGTCGCTGGTGTTGGCGGCCAGTTGGTCCATGGGCAGCCCGCAGCATTCGGGCGTCACGCCGCCGTCCTCAATCATGCCGATGATATTGCCGCACACGGAACAGCGGTAAAAAATGCGCTCGTTCGCCATGTAAACATCCCCTTTCGCGTACTTGTACAATCATAGTACCGCCGTAGGGGATGATTGTCAAGGGGGGCTGCTCAGAAGATCATTCCGGGCACGATATCGTGATGGATTCTGGCTTAACTTGGAAGTGCGCCGTGTCGATTTGCGAAAGGTCGCCATCCACTTCCACTGCGAAGGGATGCCTGCATTTGATGGTCACATCCTTGGCCACAACGCGCCGCACCACAGGCAGGCGGGTATGCCAACCGGGCAAGAAAAGCGGGACCAACAGCCACAATTGCCATTTTGGCATGGCATCGACCAGCATCACGTCCAGCAGTCCGTCCGACAGGTCCGCCATCGGCGCGGCCTTCATGCCGCCGCCGATGAACCGCCCGTTGGCAATGGAAACGATGGTGTAACGCCGGTGTTCCGTCACGCCGTCGATGCTGATCTCAGCTTCGAAAGGCCTGAACTTGCGCAGCGCCTTGATGACGCCGATCAAGTAGGGCAGAAGGCCGAACGGCAGCGCTTTGAACTGTTCCGCATGCACGAGCACATCCGTATCCAGGCCGACGCCCGCGACGTTGATGAAGGGCGTCCCGTTCAGGGCGCCGCAATCAATCTGCCGCGCCGCGCTGTCCAACTGCAGCCTCAGCGCCCTGAGGGGGTTCTTTGGGAGCCCCAGCGATTTGATGAAATCATTGCCCGTGCCGCAGGGCACGAAGATCAGCCGCACCTGCGTGTCCGCGACCGCTGCGCACACCTCGCTCAGCAGCCCATCTCCGCCCAGCACAACCACACTGTCCGCGCCGCGCGCGATGGCGTCACGGGCCAGTTCGGTGGCATGGCCCGGGGCTGTGGTTTCGGATGTGTGATGGGGCAGCCCGCGCGCTGTGAGCTCGCGCGTAACCAGCGACAGCACGCGCTGGGCGCGACCGTTGCCGGCGACAGGATTGACAATCAGCTCAATCATCGCGCTCACTCTTTCGTTAACTGAATGCGTACAAACATAATCATTGTATCGGACGTGTGTTAATTCTGGAAGGGGTACGTGATTACAATTGGTAGGCGCGTACGATCGTGATTTTCACATCAAACTCAGCCTGCTTCAAGCGTTCCGTCCAGGCGTAATGCCGAAAGTCGTCCACGGTGAGAAATTGCATGGCGGCGATTTCGCCAAATCCGACGGGATCAGCCCCCAGCGCGCAAATCGCCTTTAGCATCCCGTTGATTTCGCTGAGGATATGTTCGATGACTTTGCTGTCGGCGGGCATTTTTCTCAACGGCACGGGCTGAATGCGAAGCTCAATGGAGATTTTCGGCACGTCACCCGAACTGTCAATCTGGATCTTCGGATGACCATGGACCTTAAGGCGCACAGGGTCGCCTTCGATGATCATGTAGAATGATGTCAAACTGCCGTCAACCACCTGGACCCAACGCGTTTGCGCGCCGTTCAGTTGACCGATCATGCGAAAACCCTTGATCACTGCGGAACCCAGATAATGATTTTTTCCCGGGCCCTCGACGGGGATCCCGCTGGGCGGCACATCGCCGAAATGATCGTTGCCGGATGCCACCGCTTCCGATGCGCCGCCGCTTCCGCTGGGCGCTTCGCCTGACGCGTCGCTTCCATTCGCGCCGCTGCCCCCACCGCTGTCCGTTGCGGCCAGCATACACAGCGCGTCTCCGTAGAAGGATGCGCAAGTATAGTAGATGTCGGACAGCCGGGAGTTGGGCACATATCCCCGCTGTGTGTAGTGCTGATAAGAGGTCTCAAGCTCTACCGATAATTGTCCGCCCAACTGCGGTTTTTCATTTTCCATGAATGTTTTCGCGGAACCCTCGCAGATGACGATCCGGGTGTCCGAAAACAGGTGATTGGTCATCATGATGTTGTCCAGGAGTGTGGGGAAGTCTGCAGATTCGGCCAACTCGCGGGAAATGATGATCGATTGCATCTGGCTTAGGTTCAGCGCATAGGGCGCCGTGGTCTGGAGCACGTCGATCGCCTCTGAAAAGCTGTTCGTGGTCGCGTACATTTTGCTGTATTTCGCGCCTTCGCCGCCTCCTTCGCCGCCGCTGCCGCCGCCGCTGGAAGTGGGAACGGTGATGCCGATCCGCAGCTTTTCGCCCTCTGTATGCTCGGCAGACATGGAGATGACATAGGCCTGGTGTTCGGGCTGCAAAGAGGCGGAGCAGCCGGTCATCAGCCACATGAGTCCGAGCACAGACAGCGCCATGCTAAGCTTGCGCATTCTTCGGCCTCCTCTGCTTGATCCAGTGGGCGATCGCGAAAGGCAACAAAGCCAAGGAGAGCGCCGCGAATCGCCACATATTGATGAGATCAATGTATTGTCGTGACGCGACCGGACTGAGGGCCAGCGCGACACTCGCTCCGCCGCACACGAACACACACAGCCAGACCGGCATTTTGGGAATGGACTGGCACAGCATGGAGACTGCAAAGAATAGGCTCGAGGTGATCATAATGACTTGGGTCAAGAACCAGAGGAACATTTGCGGGAATTGCACCGCGATGGGGATGCGGCCATTGGCCAGATAGCGCTCCAGCGCATAGTCGCGGTCGTTCGGCGCGCCGGGTGTGGCGGGCGCGCCTGCGCAGACGACGATCAACAGCCAAGTCGCGATCAACATGGTCATCCCGAGGACAATCAGCATGTACCAAGGACCTGTCGCGCGATAGGGCCTGCCCCCCTCCTGACTCTGCCCGGTTTCCTCAC
>JAVBTW010000318.1:0-6407 GCA_031555975.1 Eubacteriales bacterium | reverse complement strand
GGGGCGCACGGCTTTGCGCTTGGGGGCTAAGTCTGTGGGCGTGATCTATCGCGGCACAGAGGAAACGATGCCCGCGCTCCGAACCGAGTATGAAGGCGCGCTGGCCGACGGCGCCACGTTTCATTTTCAGCACTCACCGGTGGCGTTTGAGGGCAAGGACGGCAGATTGACCGGCCTTCGCTGCAAGACCCCGCTGGGCGAAGCGACCCTGCCCGCCGAACGCGTACTGCTGGCCGTGGGTTCCCGCCCCGCGAACCGCATCGTATCCACCACCACCGGCATCGAGGTGGACGATTCCGGCTACGTCGTCACCAAACAGCGCCCCTACGGCATGACCATGCGCAAGGGTGTGTTCGCGGGCGGGGACGTGGTGCACCGCCCCGCCACGGTGGTGCTGGCGATGAAGGAGGCCAAGCGGGTCGCCGAAGGCATCGCCGCCTATGTGGACGCGGTGAAGCTGTTGGCGTTGTAAAGCACGTGTCGAGGCTCAATGTCTCCGCCTTTCCGCACCCAACCCGACCTCTCGCATCTTCCGTCCATTGCAATATCGACTGACACACACAGAAACCCTTGCGGCGCGGGCAATGCGCCGCTTTTTCATGCCCATTATCCCGCCAAGGCACACTGCACAAACCAAAGCAGCGAAACGATGGGGTCAGTTCCTTCGGGTTCCGGTTCACGATGTTCATCATTCGTAGCCTCCGATGGCATATATAATGGCAGTCATCCGTAGTGGATGGCTGCCATGATCGTTTTCTACACCCTCATTAGCCAGGTCAGCAGGTCCACAGAGCGGCTATCGTCGATTTGATCCAGCGCCCACTGCGCCAGCCGTCGCTGCTCGACCAGTTCCATATTCCGCTACCGTGCTCCACACGCATCGTCAATGCGCAGCGGCACGCGCCTTTTTGGCGCGGTTTTTCTGATAGGTGTCAAAGCCCATGGCGGCCACCAGAATCGTGCCTTTGGCGATGTACTGCGCGTAGATGCCCAGGCCGATCAACTGCATGCCGTTGGCCAGTATGCCCAGGATGAACGCCGCGACCACCACGCTCCACACCTTGCCCACGCCGCCCTGGATCGCCACGCCGCCCAGCACCGCGGCCGTCAGGCAGGTGAACTCCGTGCCCGCCGCCATCGTGGCGTTGGCGGTGCCCGTGCGGGCGGTGAGCATGATGGCACTGATGCCGAACAGCAGGCCGCCGATGGCAAATACGATCAGCTTGGTCTTGTTCACGTTGATGCCCGCCAGGCGCGCGGCCTCGGCGTTGCTGCCCACCGCGAAGATGTAGCGTCCGAAATAGGTCTTTTTTAGCAGGAAGCTGATGCCAAACACGATCACCGCCATGATCAGCGCGGGCAGCGGAACCACCCCGAAAAGCGAGCCCTGGCCAATGAACTTGAACGTGTCCGGCAGCCCGAAAATCGCCTTTTGGTCCGTGAACGTGTTGGAGATGCCCGAGAACGCGGTCATCGTGCCCAGCGTGACCATCATGGAGTTGATCTTCAGCTTGATGGACAGCACGCCGTTGAGCAGGCTCAGCAGCACGCACACGCCAATGCCAGCGACCACAGCGACCCATACCGGCAATCCCCACCAGACCACACAAGCCGCGGCAAACGCGCCGCCCAGGCTGATGGCATAACCGGCGGATAGATCCGTCGCGCCAGAGATGACCAGGATCGACATCCCCAGCGTGGCTACGACCAGGTACGAGTTCTGCCACAGGATGTTCAGGATGTTGTCCATGGACAGGAACTTGGGGTTTAGAATGCCGAATACCGCGACGCACAGCAGGAACACCAGCAGGATGACGTATTTTTGCAGCAGCTCAAACACCAGATTTGAGCGGTCTCGGGTCGCCTTTTGCGTATTCTGAGAAACCATGTACATTGCCCTCCCCCACTCATTCGCCTGATGCCAGCTGCAAGATGCGCTCCTGGCTAAACTGCGTTCGATCGAGTTCACCGGCCAAGCGGCCCTCCGCCATGACGATGGCGCGGTCACTCATGCCCAGCAGCTCTTCCATGTCCGACGAAACCATGATGATCCCCTTGCCCTGCCCGGCCAGCTCGCGCATCAGCTGATAGATCTCCGCGCGCGCGCCCACGTCGATGCCCCGCGTGGGCTCGTCGAAGATCAGCACTTCCGTGTCCGCCGCCATCACCTTGGCCAGCACCACCTTCTGCTGGTTACCGCCCGAGAGGTTCAGCACCAGCTGATCCAGCGACGGCGTCTTGATGCGCAGCTTTTCATGATAGAACGCAGCCATCTCCCGCTCGCGCTTTTCACTGACCACGAGGCCCTTGCTGACCTTCTTGATGCTGGAGATGCAGATGTTCCAGGCGATCGAGTTGCCCAGGAAGGCGCCGGTGGCCTTGCGGTCCTCGGGGATCAAGCCGATGCCCTTATCGAGCGCGTCGGTGGGCGACTTGATCCGCACGGGCGCGCCGCCGACCAGGACCTCTCCGCCTTCGCGCCTGTCCGCCCCGAAGATCAGCCGCATCAGTTCTGTGCGGCCAGACCCGACCAGCCCCGCCACGCCTAGAATCTCGCCGCGACGCAGATCGAAGCTGACATCGCGCACGCCGTTGCCGGTCATGTTTTTGACCTGTAGGATCACCGCTCCCGCCTGTCCCGTGGCCGCAGGGTAGGCGTTTGACAGTTCTCGGCCCACCATCAGTTGGATCAGCCCGTCCCGATCGATCTCTGACGTCTTCACGGTGCAGATGTACTTGCCGTCCCGCAGCACCGACACCCGGTCTGCGATGGCGAAGATCTCGTCCAGCCGGTGGGACACATACACGATGGTGATCCCGGCACCCTTCAGCTCAGCGATGATTTCAAACAGCTTCTCCACTTCAGCCACGGACAGCGGCGCAGTGGGCTCGTCCATGATCAGGATCTTGGCTTGCTTGTGGATGGCCTTACTGATCTCGACGATCTGCTTGTAGGCGGGCGTCAGGTACTGCACCTCCTGATAGGGATCGATGTTGACACCGAACCGCTGAAAGATCGCCGCTGCGGCCTTGCCCATTTGCTTGTAGTCCACGAACCGCTTGTCCGACGCGCGCTCTCCGATGAAGATGTTCTCGGCGGCCGTCAGCGAGTCGAACAGGTTGAACTCCTGATAGATCACGGCCACACCCTTTTCGATGGCGGCCTGGGGCGTCATCTGCTGGCATGTCGCGCCGCCCAACTCAATCTCGCCGCTGTCAGGCGCGATGGCGCCGGAGATGACCTTGATCAGCGTGGATTTGCCCGCGCCGTTTTCGCCCATCAACGCGTGCACCTCGCCCGCCTCGAACGCAATGGAAACGTCTGAAAGGGCGACCACGCCCGGGTACGTCTTGGTGATGTGCCGAAGTGCCAGGACATTGCTGCTCATGACTCACCCCTCCAGATTGCGCGAGCCGCCCCATGACGACGGCCCGCGCCTCATCGTTTCAGTGCTGCTTACATCGTGCCTGCGTCCGCGGCATCCACATTGTCGGCAGTCACCTTGAACAGCTCGGTGTACACATCCTTCTCCGTCAGCGTATCTTCCAGCGCCGCCAGGGTGTTGCCGATCACGTCGGTGAACAGCACTTCCAGCGAACTGCCCATCATGACCGTGCCGCGCCAAATGCTCTCGTCGGTTGCGCTCTTGCGGATGGCGTCGCTGGCCGCCGGGTTGAAGTCGGTGGCGAAGGTCGCAAAGTGCGCCTTGTCCTTGATCTGGGAGTTCATGCTCATGGCATACGCGTCCACGCCCATGGCGGTGTCGGAGTTGTAGCTGATGATCACCTTCACGTCCGGATTGGTCAGCATCAGGTTCTCAGCCGCGGCCTGGCCGCTGGCGTTGGAGGTATCCACGGATACGTTGGCGACGACCTTTGCCTTCTTGGTCAGGTTCGTGATCTCGCGGAACCCGTCGGAGCGCTCGGCGGCACTCGGCTTGTCGCGGTTCTCAAAGATCGCCACTTCGATGCTCTCGTCGGCTGCGTCCGGGAAGGTCTTGTCGATCCACTCGGCGGCCATCTCGGCCTCCACTTTGCCGTTTTCGTAGTTGTCCGCGCCCAGGTACACGTCGTAGTAGGCCGCGGGCTGGGAAAATGCCACGATCTTGATACCCTTGTCCTGGGCGCGCTTGAGCACGTCGTCGAGGCTGGACGGTTCCACGGCCATCACGATGACGCAGTCCACGCCCAGTGAGATGAAGTTCTCAATCTGCTCGATCTGCTTGGCGGGGTTCAGGTCCGCGGAAGCCACTTCGAATTTGTGCCCCATGGCGGTGAACCGCTCCTGAAACACGGACGCCAGCAGCGCCATGAAGTCGCCTTGGGTCGTCAGCGTGGAATAGCCGATGTAGTAGGACTTGGTTTCCGCCAGCGCAGGAGCTGTGAACAGGGACAGCGCCAACACGAGCGCGAGGACCAGGGACAGCATGCGGTTGAACTTCATGGGGGTTCCTCCTTCATCATTGTGGATTAAAACTTGACCGTCTCGTTTAGCTCAGCAGAGCGGTAGATTGCCTCCAGCACCTTTGTAACGACGAACGCCTGCTCAGGCTTCACCAGCGGCTGGGTGCCGTTCTGGATCGCCGACAGCCACTGCTTGGCTTCCAGTGTGCCAGGTTGTGAGCGGCTCCCCTCGAAGTAGGCCACGCTGCCGCCGCCGGAGAGGGTCTGCTCCATCAACTGGCCGTTCTTGCCGCAGTTGTAGATCAGCTCGTTTGATGGATAGCTCATGCCGCTGTGGATCTCCGCGCCCGCCTTGGTGCCGCACAGTGTGGTGGACGCCTCGCGGGACTCCAGCAGGTTGATCGCCCAGGCGGACTCCAGGTGGATCAGCGAGCCGTCCTTCATCTTGATGAAGCCCATGGCGCTGTCCTCGACCTCGTAGGTCGCCGGGTCCCACGGCCCGAACAGGTTGCCCTGGGTGGATTGTGGGTCATTCCCGAGCTTGAAGAACACCTGGCCCGACACGCTGTCCACGTCGTAGTTGTCCATCATCCACAGCGTCAGGTCCAGCGCGTGGGTGCCGATGTCGATCAGCGGGCCGCCGCCCTGCAGGCTCTTGTCCGGGAACACGCCCCAGGTGGGCACCGCGCGCCGCCGGACCGCGTGGGCCTTGGCGTAGTAGATCTCGCCCAGCTCACCGTCCGCTGCAGACTTTTGCAGCGCCTGGACTTCCGGGCGGAACCGGTTCTGGTAGCCGATGGTGAACTGCTTGCCTGACTTCTTCCAGGCGTCCATCATCTTCTGCGCGTCCGCCGAGGTGTGCGCCATGGGCTTTTCGCACATGACGTGCTTGCCTGCCTCGAACGCCGCCACACTGATCGGGCTGTGGCTGACGTTGGGTGTCAGCACATGCACCACGTCAATGTCCTTGTCCTGGAGCATCTGCCTGTAGTCCGTATAGACCTTTGCGCCCTCCGCGCCATACTCGGCCTTGGCCTTTTCCGCACGCTCAACCACGATGTCGCAGAACGCGACGATCTCGCACTGGTCAGCGCATGCCTTCAACGACGGGAGGTGTTTCTGGTTCGCGATGCCGCCGCAGCCGATGATGCCCACTCTGAGTTTGTCCATATGCCATTCACCCTCCAACCTCGGTTATGATGGTTTCATTATAGAGGGTTCCGGCAGCGCGCACTCCATGGGATTTACCGTGATGATCGCTGTTTTTTGTGAAGAATCTCAAAAAGAAGGGCGAGGACAAAAAAGCGCATCGCCTTTTTCATCCCCGCCTGTGATGCCAGTCTATCCTTGGTATACAACCTTCAGCAACTGGATCTCATTCTGGTCCAGCGATGTGCTAAGCGTCAGCCGGCCGCCATCAGCCTGCACCCGCTGGGAGCTCTGGCGCGGCACGCACGCGCTCTTCAAGTACGCCAGCTCCTCACGGTCCAGCACGTCCGGATACCCCAGTCTCATCCACTCCTCCAGCAGCCCGCCGATGCTCTGGTTGATGAACAGCCGCGTCAGCTTGTATGTGCCGGGCCGCACGTCGCCAAGCGCAAGTTCCAGTTCCAGTGTCTGTTCGTCCGCAGCCTGCCGGTAATCCGCCTCATGTTCATAGCGGTAGAAATACTCCATGTTCAGCCGGCCCAAGTTATGGCACACGATGTAGTAGTTGTCGCGCCCGTCTGAGGTGGCAATGTAGTGCGCGTCCTTCCCCAGCAGATTCGGCCCCAGTTGGTTCATGAACTGCAGCGCGTACATCGACGGCTTCTTGATGCCGTCCTTGCTCAGCAGCCCGTAGCCGCCGCTGAGCGTCTTGAACGAATCGGAGTGCTCATACTGCAGGTCCGTACCGCCATAAAACACCATCGCGTCTGTGCCGCCAATGCATTCGATCAGCGTCTTGACCATGTATGCGCCCTTGTAGCAGCTGTCGTTGATCAGGCTGCGGCAGGACAGGG
>JAVBTW010000069.1:0-5177 GCA_031555975.1 Eubacteriales bacterium | reverse complement strand
CTTGTAGCCATAGGTGAACTCGTTGAAGTCCATGACAAAGACTTTCCTGTTCTTGATTGCGGACACATTGGCAAACGCCTCGTTGGCATACAGCGCCTCGATCTGCGCCTCCGTGTCCTGATCGCCCCAGTGCGAGTACATGATCACCTCCGGGTTGAGCTGCAGCAGCGTCTCCGCGCCAATGCCGGTCAGCGTCTTGCCCAGTTTGTCCACCAGCTTCACCGGTTCCAACGACGCGTTCACAAAGCTCTGGCCGTTGTACAGCGAGCACGCGTTGCCGTCAAAATAGGCCATGACCACGTAGCTCTGCTCCTGCGCCACGCCACTGATCGCCGCCTCAACCGCGTCGAATCGCGCATGCAGCTTGTCCGAATACGCCTTTGCTCGATCCTCGACACCGAAGATTTTGCCCACTTCCTCGATGTCCCTGTACATGTCGTCCAGCGTGGCGTCCGCGCGGCTGGTGTGCTGGATGAACGTCTGTATTCCCAGCGCGTTCAGGTCCTGCGTGGAACCGCAACCCCACTCCGCATCCTGGAACAGGTCGCCCCTGCCCATCACCATGTCCGGCTGCGCCGCCAGCACCAGCTCTTTGCCCACATATTCCTTGCTGAGCAGCGGCACCTTTTCATAGTCTGCCTGCACTTCTGGCGCCACGGTGCCATAGTCCGCCGCCGTACCCACCATCGAATCCACCAGCCCCAGCTGCAGCAACAACTCCGTCAGCGGCTGGGTATTGCACACCACGCGCGACGGGGCCACGTCCAGCGTGAGCTGTTGAGGCTTCCAATCGCTGTCATAATTCTCCAGCACGACCGGATACGACCCCTCAGCGAGCGCACCGACCGAAAGCATGACGACCATCACCAGACATCCCAACACCACCGACAATTTGCACATGTCATTTGCCTCCTTGCATTCAATTAGTCATTGCTAACAATTGACATTATATCGATATCGGATGCGATATGCAAGGGGTTGCGGCAGAATTGTGGCGTAAAGTTTGTCTTAACTAACCATTTATTGCACAAATGCGACTTGGACTGCAGCCTTATGGTCGCACAAAGCCGCAAGCCAGCAAATCCCATGCCAGCTTGCGGCCTTGTTGCCTCTCCCCTACTTCAGTTCAATCGCGCCATTATTCGTGATCCACTTGACGATGATGTGAACCTTATTTGGCCTGGTACTCGTTGTAGGTGACCAAGTAGCGGTCGTAGGCGCCTTGGATCAGTTTTTGCATGTCTTCGATGCCTGCATCCTTGAGTTGCTGCTCAAAGCCCGCGTAGTTCTCATCGATGCCGCCGTCGAGGATGGAGGAAACCATGTAGCTCTTGACGATGTTCTCGATCTGTGGCAGGATCTGCGAGTAAGACGCCTGCTCCTCAACGGTCATCAGCACGGGCGGCAGCGGGGTGTCCTCTTCGAGGACCGCGACCTTGCCGTTGTCGCGCTGGAACTGCAGCAGATTCACGGCGTCGTAGGTGTACTCGGCCACGGTGTCATAGTAATCGTTCAGAATCGTCACGCCGCCCTGGGCGGGGGTGGAGTTCTGGCGCACGTCGTTCCAAGTCTCCAGACCTTCCGGCAGGATGAAGTAGCCGTTCTCGTCCAGCGGGAAGCGGAGGACGCCGTCGTCGCCCTTGGTGTAGGCGTAGCCGATGGTACCCCAGTTGGTGGTGATGGCCATCTCCGGCTGGTTCAGATAATTGATCCAGGCCGTGGCGATCTCGGGATACTTGCATGCAGTCGTCAGGATGGACTGGCTGGTGCCCCACAGCTCGCTGCGGTTGACCGCGATGCCCATCTTGCCGTTCGGACCCGTGAGCCGGGGCAGCGGCTTGTACTGCTCGATGACATCGTGCACCGGCATGGAGCCTTCCGGCGACCAGACGGAGAACGCGCCGATGATGGCTTCGTCTAAGCGCAGCTTGTAGGTGTAATCGCCCTCGCCGGAGAAGCCGTCCATGTCCAGCAGACCCTCCGCGTTCAACTCGTTGTAGAACTTGAGGCAATCGCGGAACGCCTGGTCATACAGCGCGAACTCGATCTTGCCTTCTTTGTCCAGCTTGAAGTAGGGATACTCGTCGCCGTAGCTGACGCCCTTGCCGAAGCAGGGCATGATCGTGAAGAATGAGTTGAGCGTGGAGAAGATGTCCTTGGTGACGAAGTTGCAGGCATAGGGGATCTCGTCCGCCTCGCCGTTGCCGTTCAGGTCTCCAGCGTTCTTGAACGCCACCAGGGCGGCCTTGAACTCATCCAGCGTGGTGGGCATCGGCAAGCCCACTTTGTCCAGCCAGGCCTGGTTCATCAGGAACGGGCCGGGGGTCAGGGTCAGGCCGTACATCTCTTCCACATAGGGGAAGCCATAGCGGTGGCCGTCCGCATACTGGGTCAGCGCGGCATACTGCGGGCGCTTCTTGAAGATTTCGACCAGGTTGGGACAGTACTTTTCGATCAGCTCATCCGTGGGCAGGAACACATCCTGGCCGATGTACTGGGTGACGGTGGAAGCCGGGATGCCCTTCCAGAACATGTCGGGCAGGTCGCGGCTGGCCAGCATCAGGTTCACCTTTTCCAGATAGCCACTCTCCGGCACGCTGATCCACTCGATCGGCACGCCTGTGGCCGCGAACACTTCCTTGGTCCAGGGCAGCTCGTTCTCGCTGACATAGCGGTTTTCCGGGGTCGGGATGACGATCGTCATCGGCTCCAGCTGGGACGGGTCCTTCACGATGGGATACGTGCCGTCCAGGTTGACATTTGCCGGATCGTAGGCAGGCGCCTCGGCAAACGCCATCGACGACATGCCCAGCACCAGCGCCAGGCACAGCAGCAATGAAATGATCCTCTTCATGTCTGGAAAACCTCCTGTGATGATTTTGGATCTGTTGCACCTAACGCACGCCCATTCCAGCCATCCGGCCGGCCGAACCCGATGGAAACGGGATGCGCGCGCGGAAAGGATCTCAGCCTTTGACAGCGCCAATCATGACGCCCTTCGCGAAATACTTCTGCAAAAACGGATAGATCATCAGCAGCGGCGCGGCGCTGACCACGATGACGCAGTATTTCAGCTGGTCGGCCTGGTTCCGGCGCTCGGCGATCGATTTCGCGTCGCCCACCATGTCCGTGGCGGCGTTCTTGCCGATCAGCATCAGGTTGCGCAGGATGATCTGCAGCGGCATTTTCTCTGTGTTGCGCAGGTAGATCAGCCCGTCAAAATAGCTGTTCCACTTCGCGCTGGCGTAAAACAGCGCCATGACCGCGATGATCGTCGATGACAGCGGCAGCGCAATCCTGAAGAAGAACCCGAAGTCGTTGCAGCCGTCCAGGTTCGCGGCCTCGAGCAACTCCTTGGGCAGCGTGGTTTCAAAGAAAGTGCGGCACACGATCAGGTTATACACCGAGATCGCGCCCGGAAGCACCATGACCCAGAGCGTGTTGATGATGCCCAAGTTCTGCATCAACAGATAATTGGGGATCATGCCGCCCGCGAAGAACATCGTGAACGAGAACAGCAACATCAGCCAGCGCTGGCCGAACATATCCCTGCGCGACAGCGCATAGGCGCTGGTCATGGTCACCCCGATGGAGATCACGGTGCCGAGCACCGTGTAGATCAGGCTGTTCAGATAGCCCTGCCAGATGGGCGGATAGTTGAATGTCTTTACATAGCCGCCGGGGAAAAATTCCACAGGATACAGCAGCAACCGGCCCGCGTTGACCACGCGCGGCGTGGTAAAAGAGGCCACCAGCACGAAATAGAGCGGATACAGAATCACCAGCGCGATGGCCGCCATCCCCAGCGCGTTGAGCACATCGAACACGCGGTCACCTGCGCTGACGCGGGCGAGCTTTGCGGGCTTTGTGCGCGTATTGACCATTTTCCTCACCCTCCCATCAGAATAGGCTGATGTCCGACATCTTGCGCGTGATGGTGTTCACCACAAGCAACAGCGCGAAGTTGACCAGCGAGTTGAACAGGCCCACCGCCGTGGAGAAGCTGTATTGCGCCTGCTGAAGGCCGACTTTGTATACATAGGTCGAGATGATCTCGCTGACCTCGGTGTTGACCGGGTTCTGCATCAGATACGCCTTTTCATAACCGATGGTGAACAGGCTGCCGATGGCCAGGATGAACATGATCACAATGGTGGGCATGATCGATGGCAGGTCGATGTGGAGTACGCGCTGGATCTTGGATGCGCCGTCCACCACGGCTGCCTCGTGGTATTCCGGACTGATCCCCGCCAGTGCCGCGATATACACAATCGCCGAAAAGCCCATGCCCTGCCAGATGCCTGAGATCACATACAGCGTCCGAAAGTACTGCGGTCGGGTCATGAACAGCACTTCGGACCCGGTGATCTGTTTTGCGAGGTTCCCGATGAACCCGGTGGACGGCGCCATCATGATGGACATCATGGACACCAGCACCACCACCGAGATGAAGTACGGCGCGAACGACACCGTCTGCACAAACTTCTGATACTTCTTGTGGGTCAGCGAGTTGAGCAGCAGTGCGAACAGAATCGGCGCGGGAAACCCAAAGAGCAGCGAATAGACCGAGAGCATCAGCGTGTTGCGAACCGTCTTCATGGCGATGGAGGTGGAAAAAAACTGTTCGAAGTACTTCATGCCCACCCACGGACTGCCCATGATGCCCAGCTTGGCGTTGAAATCCTTAAACGCGATGCTCACCCCGTACATGGGAACATAGCAAAACACGACAAGCCACACCAGCCCCGGCAGCAACAACAGCCACAGCCGCCAGTTGTGCTTGAACATGCTCGCCACCCGCTGGGACAAAGGCCGGCCGGCGGCTTGCAACGCCACATTGTCCATTGCGATCACCCTTTCTTTGCGATGTGAACAAGAGTCCGTCACAATTCTAATTATACCGGGCCTGCCATTTGTGGTAAATTCCACATTCTGCGAAAAAGTGGACAAATCGTTTTAATCAGTCTGCTCTGCCTCCAGGATGAAGGGCAGCCGGATCTCAATCCGCGTTCCGCCCTGGCCGCTGACAACCGAGATTCCGTACCGTTCTCCATAGAGCAGCTTAATCCGCCGGTTCACATTCGCGCATCCAATGTGTCCCTCCGCGCCGCCGTCCGTCAGTATGTACAGCTTGTCCGGCGCAATGCCCTCGCCGTTGTCCTCCACGGCGAACACGG
>JAVBTW010000300.1:0-9762 GCA_031555975.1 Eubacteriales bacterium | reverse complement strand
ATACTCGCTCTTCATGTCGCCAATCATGTCGGTGACGCGAAAATCACAGTTTAGAATCCAGCCGTGTTGCGCCAGGTCGTTGATGGAACCCAGCAGGGACTTGTGTTCGGTCTTTGCGAAGGCCGGCGCGAACGAAATGAGACACAGACACAGGACCAGCGCGATGGACAGTACTCGCTTCATTTTCATTGACATTGACATCTCCTTATATTTGGTTTTTGTTGCCGCATCTTTGACGAGCGATGGCACAATGTGGTTGCACTGGTTTTCACACATTTTGGCACGCGGTCCGCCGCGCATGTTAAGTTCGCATTTGGCTTGGGCAAAGGCAACGGGTTAATGGTATAATGAGTCTATGGTGCACAGGACGAATGCCAATTGAATGGAGGACTGCTTATTTATGAAGAAGCTGAAATTGATTGCCGCTTGCATGGTGATGATGCTGGTGCTGAGCGGCTGCATTGTGATCAACATGCCCGGGACGGCCGGTGTGACCGGCAGTACTTCCGGCGTCATCACCGGTCCCGGCACGGCGGGCGGAGAGCTGGGGTATTCCGATGAGGCTGTTGATTTGGACGAGCCGCTGGAAGACATTGAGACGGACACCTACGAAGTCCCGCGCACCATGGTGCCCGCCACGGACGCCGACCAGGTCGACGGCGTGAAGGTGGACTTTGTGATCAAGGACGATCAGTTTGGCAACCAGGTGGATGAAGTGGCCGAGTACAGCGATGACTACATCGGAAAGAATCTCTCCATGATCGGTGAAGTGCTGTACTATGACGAGCCGAACGCGGACACACAGTTCGCCATCGTGCGATGGTTTGAAACTGTGCACGACGAAGCAGAAGAGGCAGACCTCATCGATCCAGAGACCGGCGAGGTGTTGGTACACGATCACGATCCGGTTCCGACGGGATTTGACTGCGCTTACGCGGGCGAACGCCCACAGGAAAAGGCCTGGGTGCGCGTCGTGGGGACACTGGAAGAATACCAGTTCACCGACGAGGACGGAGAGGTGTTCCCGGCGCTGAAGCTCAATGTGCAGCACATGGAAGCGGTGCCAGACGGCCAGGGTGGCAGCCGGACGATTGAGTGGTTGCAATAACGAAACACACATGTTTGGTCATCCTGAGCGCGGCGAAGGATCTTCCTGAAAAGGAAGATCCTTCGGCGCGCTCAGGATGACCGCGTTTTGGTGAGACAACCCTGTTTCGAGGAGCAAAAGGCTGATAAATTTGCCAAACGTGATTGACACCGGCTGTTCTTGGGCATTATACTATCAAAATGAAATCGAACTCCAATTTCAGATTGAGGTGTGGACGGTGCGGAAGGTTTTTATGGTGATGGCGGCAATGGCGGTGTTGGTGATTTCCCTGGCAGGCTGTGCGATGGGCAGTGCCAGCGAGGCGGGCGGACTCAAGATCGTGACGACCATCTTTCCGGTCTACGACTTGGCGCGGCAGGTGGCAGGCCCGGACGCGACAGTGCGCATGCTGGTGAAGCCTGGCGTGGAGGCTCACGCGTTTGAGCCCACCCCGCAGGACATCCTGGCCATCGCGGATGCGGACGTATTCGCCTACATCGGCGGTGAAAACGACGAATGGGTGGACCGAATGCTTGATTCGGTGGAACTGAGCGGCAAGCAGGTGTTGAAACTGATCGACTGTGTACAGCCGCTGGAGGAATCGGACGCGGACCTTGATCACGCGGACCACGGGGATGAGGCCCACGGCATCGACGAGCACATCTGGACCGCGCCGCTCAATGCCGGAAAAATGGCTGAAGCGATTCGCGAAGCGCTGACCGCGGCAGACCCCGAAGGTGCAGCCGCATACCAAGCGAATTGTGATGCGCTGTCCGGCGAAATGCTGCGGTTGGACGCGGAGTTTCGGGCGCTGGTCGATGGCGCCGCGCGAAAAGAGCTGATCTTCGGCGACCGGTTCCCGTTCCGGTATTTTGCGGAGGCCTATGGGTTGACGTGCTACGCGGCGTTCCCATCCTGCGCAAACGACACCGAACCCAGCGCGCAAACGATCGCAGCGTTGATCGATCGCGTCAAGGCGGACGGTGTGCCTGTGGTGTTCACCGTCGAGCAATCGAACGGGCGCGTTGCCAAAGTGATCGCCGACGCGGCAGGTGTGCGCACCGAGATGCTACACGCCTGCCACAATGTGACCAAGGCGGAACTGGACGCAGGCGCGACGGTTGTGTCGCTGATGACGGCCAACGTCGAGTCGCTCAGGGCGGGGCTGTATTGATGGAGTGCGAGCCCTCCGAACACAGCGGGCATGTGCCCGGTACCCATTTCACGACGCAAGGAAGGTGTCAAAATGACGTCGCGAGGCGCTTACAGTACGAAGCAGCGAAGCCTCATCATAGACTATCTTGAGGCGCATCAGGGCCGCCGGCTGACGGTTGACGAGCTGGCCCAGGAGGCGGGCGTGGGACGCACGACAGCGTACCGACTCATGGAACAGATGGTGGAACAGGGCGCGGCGCACAAGTATCAGAGCGCCGAAGGCGCGTGTTGTTATCAGTTCATGACCGATCCCGCCGCCTGCGCGCGGCATGCGCACATGGTGTGTACCGGCTGTGCCGAGCTGGTGCATTTGGATTGTGACGAGGTGCGCTCACTGGCCCAACATCTTTTGGAGGAGCATGGGTTCGTGCTGGATGAAAAGCGCACGGTGCTGTATGGATTGTGCGCCATATGCGCGAAGGGGGAGGGGTGAGAAGGGATGCCGCTTGTGAGCCTCAGGGATGTGTGCATGGGCTACGACGGGACCGTAGCCGTGGAGCGGGTGACATGCGACATTGAGCGCGGAGATTATGTGGCCGTTGTGGGGGAAAACGGGTCCGGCAAGTCTACGCTGCTGAAGGGCATACTGGGCCTGCAAAAGCTGCGCTCGGGCGAGATCCGGTTCGGGGACGGCTTGACGCAGTCGGAAATCGGCTATCTGCCCCAGCAATCCAAGGCGCAGCGCGGGTTTCCGGCGTCGGTGCGCGAAGTGGTGGAGTCGGGCTGCCTAAACCGGGGCGGGCTGAGGCCGTTTTCCTCAAAGGCGGACCGCGCGCTGGCGGATGAGCAGATGCGGCGGTTGGGCATCAAAGACTGCGCGAAGCAGTGTTATGGCGAGCTGTCCGGAGGCCAGCAGCAGCGGGTGCTGCTGGCGCGGGCATTGTGCGCGACGCGCAAGCTGCTGCTGCTGGACGAGCCCGTGACGGGCCTGGATCCCCAGGCGACAGCCGAGCTGTATCAGGAAATCCGGCGGTTGAACCGGTCGCTGGGCGTGGGCGTGGTGATGGTGTCCCACGACGTGGGCGGCGCGCTTCGGGAGGCCACGAAGGTTTTGTGCATGCACCAGACCATGGCGTTCTTCGGCACGGCTTCCGATTTCCGACACTCAGGACATGTGCATGAGCTGACGGGCGGTGATCATCGCCATGATTGAACTGATGCGCTCAATGCTACAGCTGGAATTCATGACGCGGGCGCTGGTGGTGGGCACGTTGGTGGCGCTATGCGCCGCGCTGCTGGGCGTCGTTTTGGTGCTGAAAAGATACGCGCTGATCGGAGACGGGCTGAGCCACGTGGGCTTTGGCGCGCTGGCGATCGCCATGGCGCTCAACATGGCGCCCATGGCGGTGGCGATTCCGGTGGTGGTCGTGGCGGCTTTCCTGCTGTTGCGGCTGAACGAATCGTCCAGCATCGGCGGCGACAGTGCGATTGCCATCGCGTCAACCGGCGCGCTGACGGTGGGCGTGATCGTGTCAAGCCTGACAAAGGGCATGAATGTGGATGTGTACAATTACATGTTCGGTTCCATACTGGCGATGTCCGTGGGTGATGTGTATCTGTCGCTGGCCCTGTCTGTGTTGGTGCTGGCGCTGTTCCTGTTGTCTTACAGGCGCATATTTGCCGTGACATTTGATGAAAATTTCGCCCGGGCCACGGGTGTCAAGGCAGAGTTCTACAACATCCTGATCGCGCTGCTGACGGCGGTGACGGTGGTGATCGGCATGCGCATGATGGGCACACTGCTGATTTCCAGCTTGATTATTTTCCCGGCACTGACCGCGATGCGGGTGTTTCGGAGCTTTCGGAGCGTGACGATCTGTGCTGCTGCGCTGTCGGTCGTCTGCGTGGCTGCCGGGTTGGTTTTGAGCTTCGCGCTGTCGATCCCCGCAGGGGCCAGTGTGGTGGCTGCGAACATGGTCATGTTTGCGCTGTTCAGCGCTGTGCGGTTTGCACGGGAGCGGATCTGACGGTGAGCGCCGCAATGGACGTCGCCTGGCAGCGGCATCCATGACATTTGGACCCCAAAACGGCGGGTTTGAGTCGCCAGCTCTTTACGGCTGCCTCGAATTCTTGTATAATAACCACACAGCAAAGGAGCGTGATCCCCATGGCGTATTTGAACCAAGCGATCATGACGGAGCTGCCCGCGATCATCCTGCTGGTGGTAGGGTTCGTTCTGGTGGTCATCGAGATGTACATCCCGGGCTTTGGCGCGCCGGGGATCATCGGCATCTGTTGTCTGGTGGCGGGCGTGGCACTGTTTGCGGACAATCCACTGGAGGCATTGGTGGTGGGCATCATCGTGGTGGCGCTGTTGTGCGTGGCGCTGTCGATTTCCATCCACTCTGTGTCGAAGGGGCGGTTGGCCAGGTCAAAACTGGTGCTGAACGATGTGGCCAACCCGGCGGAACTCAGTGAACGGGACCTGTCCTATTTCGTGGGTCATGAGGGTGTGACCAAAACGATTCTGCGCCCGTCCGGGATGGGCGAGTTTGAAGGGGTCAAGCTGAACATCGTGTCCGACGGGGAGTTCATCCCACAGGGCGCGAAGGTCAAAATTGATCGCGTTGAAGGCAACCGAATCGTGGTAGCGCAAGTCGAAGCATAGGCGCATTTCAGAATTTGGATGGAGGAAAGATCAGATGAAATTGACGCGCATTTTGGCCTTGGCGATGGTCGCAATCATGGCGGTATCCATGCCCGCAATGGCGGAGCGCAAGGTGCACACGGTGACGATCAACAACATTCAGATCCAGTTGAACGATGAGCAGGCCACCAAGCTGGGACTGGAAGTGTCGCTCTCAGGCGGCGGCGATGAGGACAGGAGCTATGTGAACTTTGCCGCCAGTGGCAACAACAACTCGATTGTTGACAGCGCGTTTTCCTATGAGAACGAGCGCATCACCCTGGCGCTGGACGGCATGACCAGCAACTACACCGTCAGCAAGGATGAGTTGGAGAAGTTGATGGAGCAGTCTATGGATGGGATGTCGGCTCAAGAGATGCCCTTTGATCCCGAGGACCTGCAGGAGTTGATCGAGAGCTACATTGAAGCCCTGGAGCAGACCAAAGAATTGGGCAAGAAGCCCATGACCGCCGATGAAGCGAAGGCTTTTTACGAAGAGGCGGGGTTTGTCATCGGCGCGGAGGAGACTGTGGCGGTCAACGGCATTGAGATGACCCTGCTCCGCTACGACCTGGATATGGACACTCAGGGCATGGATAAGCTGGTCTCGGCGTCGCTGAGCCGCTTGCCTGCCATGAAGGAGTTCATGGCGGAGTATGTCGAGTTTGTGGAGGAGATTGCGGAGAAGTCTGGCGAGAAGATCGAGCTGGATCCGGATCACCTGTTCTCCGGGCTTTACAGCGAGTTGGGTAGCGAGCTGCGCGTCAAAGCCACGGTTTGGACGGATGAGAAGGGTGAGAATATTCGCATGGAGTTGGAAGAGACCATCACAGAGGCGGCGCCCGAAGAGGGTACGGAGCCTGTCTCTGTCACCGTACCCATGACCATGCAGGTCAACACAGACGATGCAGGCCAGCACATGACCATGGACATGACCATGAATCAGCAGGGTGTTGAGATGACCATGAACTGCAAGGTCAACGACGCAATGCCGCAGGAGGGTGCAAAGGGTGACTTTGCGTTCAATATGGTTGTGATGGGTGAGCAGATCGACATGAACGGCGAATTCAACTATGATGCGATCGGCAAGGGCGAGGTGTCCTTTCAGATGGACTTCCCCATGGGTGAGAACAGCGTGTCCAGGACCCTCGTCATGGTCAGCTCGACTGGCGGCGACGTGAACACCAACAGCCTGCGGTTCACCACCATGCAGTTGGACGAGGGCGCAGGCGCGGAAAACGCAACGAACAAGTTTTCGTTGGGGTTCGATGTGACCGTGACGGAGGGCACGATGCCCGAAGGCGCGCTGATCGACAATGGCAAGGAAACCGTCGAGCTGATGAAGATGACCAAGGAACAGCAAGACAAGGCGTTGGAAGAGCTGATGACCAAGGGCATCATGGCCTACGGTCAGCTGATGGCCACAGACGGCGTGGCGCAGCTCGTGAGTGACATGGTCATGGCCTTCAAGGACGCCTATGAGACCATGACCGACGATGGCGCCATGCCCACCGCCGACGCGCAAGTGGCGGCGTAAGGCGGCACGCGCATACGCCCCCCGTCCATGGCGCCATCCTGAACGACAGATGAAGATGTCGCCGTGGCCGGGGCAATCAAGCTCCAAGCAAACCGAAAAGGGGGACTCACCGTGGCTGAGATGAGCGTCGTATTCATGATGATACTGATCGTGGTGGCCGTCATTCTGCTGATCGTGTTCTTTACGATCTTCCCAATAGGGCTGTGGTTCAAGGCGCTGATCAGCGGTGTGCATGTGAACCTGATGTCGTTGGTGGGCATGCGCCTGCGGGGCATCAATCCAAGCCGCGTGGTGTTGCCGCTGATCCAGGCGACCAAGGCGGGATTGAAACTGGACGTGAACAAAATGGAGAGCCTGGTGCTGGCGAAGGGCAACTTGGACCGCGTGGTGAACGCGTTGGTTGCAGCCCAGTCGGCCAACATCCCGCTGGAGTTTGATTCCTGCCGCGCCATCGACCTGGCCGGGCGCAATGTGCTGGAGGCCGTGCAGATGTCGGTCAATCCCAAGGTCATTGAGACCCCCATTATCGCGGCCATTGCCAAGGACGGCATTGAGCTGAGGGCCAAGGCCCGGGTCACGGTCAGGGCCAACATCAGCCGCTTGGTCGGCGGCGCGGGCGAGGAGACCATCATCGCCCGGGTGGGCGAAGGCATCGTCACCACAGTCGGCTCGGCAGAGACCCACAAGGAAGTCCTGGAGAACCCGGACTCCATCAGCCAGACGGTGCTGAACAAGGGCCTGGACGCGGGCACCGCTTTCGAGATCCTGTCCATCGATATCGCGGACGTGGACGTGGGCAGAAATGTCGGCGCACAGCTGCAGATGGACCAGGCCGAGGCCGACAAGCGCATCGCCCAGGCGAGGGCGGAGGAGCGCCGCGCCATGGCCGTCGCTCACGAGCAGGAGATGAAGGCAGCCGTCCAGGAACAGCGCGCCAAGGTCGTCGAGGCCGAAGCCGAGGTGCCGCGCGCGATGGCGACGGCATTGCGTGAAGGCAAGCTGGGCGTGATGGACTATTACCAGATGCAGAATGTGGTGTCCGACACCAGGATGCGCGAGTCGATTGCGCAGGAGGGCGTGACGCCAGTGCTGAGCGACGACGATAACGGAGCGAGGCGGAAGAAGTAGAGAATCGCCGGTGATGTTCAGGGCGGGGGCTTGCCCCCGCCTCATGGCTTGTTCAAACGCTGCGACCATAGGAGGTGTCCGCCATGTCCAACCTGATCGCGTTCATTATCATCGCCGTTGCGGCCTCCGTACTGAGTTCGTCCGCGAAAAAGCGCAAGGCGAACGAGGGAGGGCATTCGGCGTCGGCGCAGCCAAACGCCCGGCGCGCGCGGACTTTCAATGGGCCACAGTTACGAGGAATGCGCAGCTTCACCGATTTGATTGAGCAGTTCGACCAGCTTCAACAGATCGGCGCGCAGCGCGAACAGGTCAATGAAGCGTATGCCGAGGGCACCGCTGCCGTTGGCTCCATGCACACCGAATCCACCGAGGGTCAAGACACGCCGGGCCATGACCATGGATTCCAGGCCACAAAACCCGAACCAAAATCCAGCCGTTTGCCTGAGCGGGATTGGGACCGCACGGACGATGGACTGCGCTCACCACGCGCAAACGCATCCACCGCAAACACACTTCGCCAAGCCGTCATCCTTACCGAGATCCTCGGAAAGCCCGTGTCACAAAGGAGGAGAACATGACGGACATCAGGACCCTCATCGCGGACGATGACCCGGGCATGCGCAGCGTGATCCGGAAGATCGTGGAGCGCACGGATGGCTTTTCCCTCATTGGCGAGGCCCAGGATGGAGACGAGTTGCTTCGGCTGCACGAAGAGCACCAGCCGGAGTTGATCATTTTGGACGTAGAGATGCCGGAGCTGACGGGCATTGAGTGCGCCAAGATCATTCAGGACAGAAATCCCAAGACGGTGCTGATCTTCGCTACCGCCCATGAGCAATACATGATGGACGCGTTTGAGGTGTATGCGTTTGACTTTTTGCTCAAACCCTTCAAGGTTGATCGCGCGATGAAGACGCTGGGCAAGGTGAAAGAGCGGCTGCGCGCGCCGGTTCCGGAAGTCGTACCCACAAAAAAGCGCGAAGTGAAGCAGGATCGGCTGATGATCAAAGGCAAGGACGGCATGAATTTTGTGGACCTTGACAAGCTGTTGCTGGCGCAGCGCGAGGACCGGCAAACCGCTTTGTATGCAGAGGACGGCGAGCGTTTTGTGACCGGAGAGACGCTTGCGGAACTCGAGGCGCGCTTGCCTCAAGACATGTTCTTTCGCAGTCACAAGTCCTATATCGTCAACATCAATCACATCGATTCGATTACGCCGTATGGACGCTGGACGTACATAGTGCGGTTGAGGGGGACGAAGCGGGACGCGCTGATCACCGGGGAGCGGTTCGAGGCGCTGCAGAAGGTGTTTGGATGACAACGAAGGGAATGGGCGATACTGTGGCCACCGATGCCAATGAACGAACGGAGGTACGCACACATGGTCTCACGCAACGCGCTTGCACTCGCACTGACCAAGGCGTTGTCCACGGGCGGGGATTTCGCGGAATTCTTTATCGAGGACACCGTCTCGAACACGATTGCTCTGATCGATGGTTCCATTGATTCGGCAAACACCTCGCGCCGTCATGGCGCGGGGCTTCGCGTATATCAGGGCACGGGCAGCATTTATGTCCATGCTACGGACACGTCGCCGGAGGGCCTGATGAAGCTGGCGGTCCAGGCGTCCAGCGCCATCGCGGCGGGCGGCGCGAAGGCCCCGGCTGCTTTTCGCGAAGGCCGCGCCAGGAACATCAGCCCGATCCTGCAACTGCCCCGCAGCGTGTCCGGAGCGCGCCGCGCGCAGCTGGTGCACGAGGCGGAGGCGGCAGCGAAGGCCGTCAGCCCCGAGATCAAGCAGGTGCGCGCATCGATATCCGACAGCGACAGCAACATCCTGATCTGTAACAGTGAGGGATTGTGTGTGGGCGACAGCCGCACCTACACCCGCATGCGCATCGAGGCGATCGCTTCCAGCGGCCAGGAAAATCAGTCCGGCACCGAGGCGCCCGGCGCGCAGATGGGTTATGAGCTGTTTGAGAGCCGCGTGGATGTGGCCGAAGCTGCGAAAAAGGCCGCTACGCAGGCTGTGACGATGTTGCATGCGGGGTTTTGTCCGGCGGGCGTGATGCCGGTGGTGATCGGCGGCGGCTTCGGCGGCGTGATCTTCCATGAGGCTTGCGGTCACTCGCTGGAGGCCACCTCTGTCGCGTTGAACAACAGCGTGTT
>JAVBTW010000081.1:0-7406 GCA_031555975.1 Eubacteriales bacterium | reverse complement strand
AGGTGCGCTGCCGCGTGATCGAGATCATTCCGGAGCGCGTTGGCACCATGGCCCGCGAGGCGTTGATGCGGGTGCGGGACGGTCAGGTGCCGGTCGATGTAGAGCGCGACATCATCAAGGTGTGCGTCCTGGAGCGCCATCACGCGACGGGCGCGATGGGCAAGGGATTTGTCCAGGGATTCGGCATCCGCCGCGGCGCGGTCGCGTCCACCGTGTCCCACGACGCGCACAATTTGCAGATCGTGGGCACCAATGACGCGGACATGGCGCTGGCGGGAAATGAGCTTGCGAAGGCCGGCGGCGGCATGATTGCGGTTCTGGATGGGAAGGTCATCGCGCAGCTGAGCCTGCCCATCGGCGGGTTGATGTCGGAGGAAAGTGTGCAGCAGATCGCAGCGAAGGTGGCCGAACTGGACGACGCGTGGAAGGCGCTTGAATGTGACAAGGTTTCGCCTTTTATGACGATGGCGCTGCTTCCGTTGGCGGTGCTGCCGGAGCTCAGGATCACGAACCGGGGACTGGTGGATACGGTGCGTTTCGTGCAAGTGGGACTGTTTTTGTAGACGCCCGGAGCGGCGCTGCGAGCAGGCGCTTTGCGCCGACTTGTGGCGCCGTTTTCTTGCCGTCTTTCAGGCGATTGGCGTGACACGATGTGCAGGCAAGCATGACACACGGCGGTACCACTTCCAGGCGGATCGAAGTTCGATTCGGTGTTGAAATCGTGATGGAATTGTGACATCGCTGCAATATTTCCTAAACCTCCTTGACATTCCCGGACAGACGAGTACAATGATTGACAGACGTCAGTCACTGACTAATGTCAGTCATAACCCGCTCCGATCACCCGAAGGCGCGTTCCAAGGTGGAACGGGTGCGCAAAGGGTGCTCATTCAGATCAAGTGGAAGGGGGCCGAAGCCTTGGCGCGGGTGAGCAAGCAGCCGGAAGAGCGCAGGCAGGAGTTGATTGATGCGGCGCGAGCGTTGTTTCAGACGCAGGGCTATGAACACACCGCCGTGTCCGACATCGTGCACCGCGTCGGTGTGGCGCAGGGGCTGTTTTACTATTATTATCATTCCAAACAGGAAATCTTTCTGGCGGTCATCGATCAGTTCATCCAGAGGCACATCTCGGAACTGGCCACAGAGCTTCAGGACGCGACGCTGCCGCCGCTGTCTAGAATCCACAACCTGATGCAGATGCTGACCCGTTTTTTTCGCGAGCTTGAAGGATTGTACCGGCCCGGTCAAGTCACAGGCGAGATGTTCGCTGTGATTCAGAATCATGTGTGCGAAGTGATGGAACCGATCATCACTGCGCTGCTTCGGGAGGGGACGGAGTTGGGCATTCTGGACGCGCCCTATCCGGAGCGAATGGCGCGATTCTTCATCGCCGGATTCATTGGCGTGGAGTCCATGCCCGATGCGCCGCAGGCCGACGAGATGATGGAACTGATCCGGTTGACGGGTTCGAGGCTGCTGAGGGTGCCGGGGAAAGTGCTGGAGCAGCGCGCGCCGCAATCATGAAGGGTGGGTCTGCCCACACCGCCGCCGCAAAAATGGATGCCAGGACATGTCCTTGTCCGGCAAGGCGGCACATCCCCCGGGCTGTAAACGCAAATGATGGAGGAGGACACATCCGTGGGCGATATCATCCTCAAGGACGTATGTAAGTTTTATCAGGTGGGCGACCTGGCCATCACCGCAGTGGACCATGTGAGCTTCACGGTGCACATGGGCGAATTCGCGGTGGTGCTGGGTCCGAGCGGCGCCGGAAAGACCACCGTTCTGAACCTGCTGGGCGGCATGGATCGCGCCACGTCAGGCCAGATTCTGGTGGACGGCAAGGATATCGTTCCGCTCAATGAAAAGCAGCTGAATCTCTACCGCCGCTATGACGTCGGATTCGTTTTTCAGTTCTACAATCTGATGCCGAACCTGACTGCGCTGGAGAATGTAGAGCTGGCGCGCCAAGTCTGCAAGGATCCGCTGGACCCGCGCGAAATGATGGTGCGGGTTGGCCTGGGGGACCGCATGGACAATTTCCCGGCCCAGCTGTCCGGTGGCGAACAGCAGCGCGTGGCCATCGCACGCGCGCTGTGCAAGAATCCTTCGCTGTTGCTGTGTGACGAACCCACGGGCGCACTCGACAGCGAGACCGGCCGAATGGTGCTGAAGCTGCTACAGGAGGTGGGCCAGGACATGGGCAAGACCGTGATGATCATCACCCACAACGCGGCCATCGTGCCTGCCGCCCAGCGCGTGATTCGCATGAAGAATGGCGCGATTGAGGAAGTGACGACAAACGATGCGCCGGTTCAGATGGAGGAGATTGTGTGGTAAGTGCAGCGAGCGGAAAAAAGACCAAGCCGCCGGTGGACTCGCTGACGCGAAAACTGCTGCGCGACATGAAGGACGGCTGGAAGTCGTTCGTGGCGATCTGGATCATCTGTACGTTGGCGATCACGCTTTATGTCGGCATTGACAGCGTTTGGCGCTGCATCGAGGACAACCTGGACGAGCAGTTCACCAGGACCAACATGGCGCAAATCTGGGTCTCAGGGGCGGTCACGGACCGCACGGCCCGAGACATTGCGGCCATTCCCGGTGTCACCGCGGCTCAACAGCGGGTGAGCGCACGGTGCGATGTCGAGGACCTGGAAGGCGAGCCGGCCATGATGCTGACGATGAGCGATGGTGATGCGGCGGTCAATCAGCCGCTCATATTCGAGGGTGGGTTTGCGCCTGGCGTCAAGGATCAGTGTATCCTGCAGCAGGTGTTTGCCGAATATCATGGACTGAAAATCGGCGATGTGATCCGGCTGAAGCTGGGCGATCGCGCGCTGAGTCTGACTGTGGCAGGAATCGGTGTCATGCCGGAATACGTCGTCACCGCGGACGGCGGCGAGATGACACCCAGCCCCACGCGCTATGGTTATGCGTTCGTGTCGCCGGGGACGCTGTCATTCCTGCCCTATGACGAGGTTGTGGTGGCGCTTGCGGACGGCGTCAGCGCCGCTGAGGTGCGGGTCGCTGTCGAGGATCTGCTCCATGAACGTCAGGCGGTCGTCAAGGTACGCGAGGACATCATCGGCATCAAGATGGCCGTGGACGAGGCGCAGCAGGTGCGGGCGATGGGCGCGATTTTCCCGGTTGTGTTTTTCGTCATCGCCGCGCTGATCACCTGGACGACGATGTCGAGGCTGGTGGAAAACCAGCGTACGCAGATCGGCTCAATGTACTCCATGGGCTACGGCAGGCAACAGCTGACGATGCACTTCGCGTCTTACGGGCTGCTGTTGGCGGCGCTTGGGTGCGTTGCTGGGTTCTCTGGCGCGCTGTTCGCCTTTGCCCCGATCATCATGAACTTTTTGGAAGCGCTGTATGTGCTGCCCAACGCCCGGCTGAAACTGGATCCGTACGTCGTGGTGATCATCGCTGTGACCATGGCGCTGATCACAGGCGGGGCCAGCGTGCTGTCGGCGCGCTCCGCGCTGAGGCAGACGCCCGCGGCGCTGCTAAGGCCCAAGCCGCCCAGCAAGGGAAAACGCATCTTCTTGGAGCGGTTCAAGCGGATCTGGGCGCGTCTCGGATTCAGCAGCAAGATGATCACCCGCAACATGGCGCGCAATCCGGTGCGGCTGACCATGGGTCTGATCGGCGCACTCGGCTGCGCTGCGCTGATGCTGACGGGCTTTGGCATGCGCGATTCGACGGCCTATGTGTTCGAAAACCACTATAACAGATCCATGATCTATGATGCACGCGCGTCGCTGCTGGATACAGCGGGCCAGGATTACGGCAGGTCCGTGGCCGCCCGCGCCGGTGCGAGCGCCTACGAAGAAGAGATGCAGACCGGCTGCGAGGCGCTGGAACATGGCGACTGGAAGTCGAAGTCGGTCTTTGTGCTGGAGGACCAGTCGGACATGATCCGGCTGTACGATGGTGAGGCCCGTGTGATCCTGCCCGAACAGGGCGTGGCGCTGACGCGCAAGGCCGCTGAGGAATTCGGCGTCCAGGCGGGCGATCCGCTGCAGCTCCGGCTGCCCGGCGGGCGGGCGGTGGAGACCACGGTCACGGCGGTCGTCGATCTGCAGTTGGACCAGGGCATCTACGCTTCGAGGACGGCCTGGCGCAGGCTGAACCTGACGAGCTGGCGGCCGACGGACGTGCTGATGCGCGGTGAGGACATCGACACGGTGGCAGCGGAGGCGCTTGACGGTGTGGATCGCTGCAGGACGGTTCAGGAGGAGCGCAACAACAAGGGCGACTTCCTGAAAATCATGAACATCATCGTGCTTCTGCTGGTGCTGTTCTCGGGCGTGTTGGCGCTGGTCGTGTTCTACAATTTGGGCCAGCTGAACTTTTCCGAGCGCGTGCGCGAACTGGCGACGTTAAAGGTGCTCGGTTTCACGCCCAACGAGATCAAAAAACTCGTGCTGAGGGAGAACCTCTATATTACGTTCATCGGGCTCCCATTGGGGCTGGTTGCGGGCCCGTTCCTGTTGGACGCGGTGCTGACCTACGGCCTGCCGAATACGATTCAGTTCGTTCCCTACTTGACACTGCCCAGTTGGATCTACACCGCCGCGCTGACGATCGTGTTCGCGCTGCTCGTGAACTGGATGCTGGGGTCAAAGTTCCACCAGATCAGCATGGTCGAGGCGCTGAAGAGCGTGGAGTAGGAAGCGCATCAAGTGGCCTGCCCCCCAATGATCACATCATCACGAAGGAGAGTGTTTCCATGAAAACCCGTACATCCATCCTGGCACTTGTTCTCAGCCTGGTCCTGTTGTGTGCTCCTGCTTTGGCGGAACCCACAGCGCCTGCGACCGATGCCGCGGCGCGGGGCTTTTCCGCCAAGGGCAGCGTGATTCAGCCCGACCCGATCACCGTCGTCGCGCCGATGGGCGGCCAAGTTTGCGACTTTTCCCTGTCGGCAGGTGATGCGGTGGAACAGGACGCGGTCGCGTTCACGCTGACGCCCACTCGGGTGTATGCCGCAGCGGACGGTGTTGTCACACACCTGCGCGCTCAGGTGGGGGACCGCTGCTCGGATGTGCTGGTTCAGTACGGCGCGCTGTGCACCATCGAGCGGCAGGACGTCTGGCGGATCGACGCATCCACCAGCGGCGCCTATGACAACGCGGAAAACCGCGATGTGCGCGTGGGCCAATTGTTGCGTGTTCAGCACGGCACCGGCGACGACAAAGTGCGCGGCGAGGGCAAGGTCATCACTGTGGACGGCAAGGACTATGAGCTTGAGATCGAGCAGGGAGACTTTGAGGTCGAGGACAGCGTGAAAATCTACAAGGGTGACAGCAAGGACAACGCCACCAAGGATCAGGTGGGTTCTGGCAAAATCGTGCGCGCACCCGCCGTGCAAGCGCAGGGTGAAGGCGTCGTGGCTCAGGTGCTGGTGGGGGAGGGAGACGCAGTTGTGCGCGGTCAACCGCTGTTTGTGCTGGATGCGAGCGCCGCGGTCTACGCCAAGGACGGCGCGGTGACATCGGACGTGAAGTTTCCCGCCGGCGGCCTTGTGGGTGAGGTGCTGGTGCGTCCGGGTCAGTTTGTGCAGCAGGGACAGGCGGTCCTGACGCTGATCCCGACGAGCGAGCTGCAGGCGAACCTGGAGGTGGACGAGCTGGACATCGCCAAGGTGCGCGTGGGCGACATGGTGCGCGTCTATGTGGACGCGTTCCAGCAGGACCGAAACGCCACCGTGATGGAGATCCGGAAAATCGGCGTGACGGTGTTGGACACGACGAAGTTTGACGTCAGGGTCACGTTCGAACAGAGCGCGGATCTGATGATCGGGATGCATGTGACCGGGTATTGGAATTAGGATACGCGGTGCAAAAGGCGACGTATCTTCCTCACACAATGGAGGAAGATCCTTCGCCGCTTTCGGCTGATCCGCGCCTGTCCACGCGGGCCTCAGGTGATCTTCACCTTTCCCTTGCCCGGTTCCTTCGGTTCGGGCAGCGCCCTCAAGTCCATATACGCCGGGGTGTTCGGCGGCAGTCCCTTCTTGATCAGCCGGTTGGCTGCGGACTCTTGTATCAGCGCGTAGATCACGGCAAACACAGGGATGCCCACCAGTATTCCGGCCAGTCCGAACACACCGCCGCCGACAACAATGGACAGCATGATCCAGAACGATGAGATGCCTATGGAGTCGCCCATGATGCGCGGCGCGATCACATTGCCATCGACTTGTTGCAGCACCAAGGTGAAAACCACAAAAATGAGTGCGTGGGGAAAACTGGAGATCATCAGAATCAAGGCCCCGATCACACACCCGATGACCGGGCCGAAAACCGGGATGATGTTGGTGACGGCCATGATCACCGAAATCAACAGCGCGTACTCCATATGCGTCGCCAGCATGAAGATGTAGGTCAGCAGGCCCACGACCATGGAGCTGAGGATTTGGCCCACGATGTAGCCGGAAAAGATGTGTTCCGTCTTTTTGAACCAGTACGAAAGCCGCTCCACCCGCTCCAGTGGCATGAAAGCGCAACCCAGTTTCTTGGCCTGCGCGGTGAACCGCTCCTTGCCAAACAGCATGTAGATCGACACGATCAGCCCGATGAAGAATTCGCTCAGCGCGGAACCGACGCTGGCTGAAACGTTGACGATGCCCATCAGCAACTGGCCAGTGTACGAAAGCGACATGGACGCGAAGTCGTTCCAGAGTTTCATCAGCTGGCCATACAGGTTGCCGCTCTCGCCGCCCAGGTTGAAACCGGTCAGAAACTGCTGGATGTCGGCTGAATGCTGGTTGATATACCGGGTCATAGATTCAATGAGCTGGCGGATGGAGCCCACCAGCTGGGGCAGCACGATCGCGAGAAACCCCACCAACAGCGCCGTGAAGGCCGTATACAGGATGATCGCGGCCACCAGCCGCACGATAAACCGCGGCGCCGTTCTGCCCTTAAAATAACGCGCGACAAAACGGATGAACTGGTGCTCCAGCCATGTCATGGGCGGGTTGAGCAGGAATGCCACCACAAAGCCCATGATGAACGGGAACAGTATGCTCACCAATCGCGACAGGAAAGCAGTCACGCCTGCGAACTGGTAAATCAACACCGCAAACAGCACGATGGCGCATCCGGTCACAATGTTTGCCTTCGCGCGCGCTTTTTCATGCTCTTGGATCCAGGGTTTCATTACTGATGCCACCTCCGCTCCGGTTTGTGCTCTTGCCATTCAGTTTACTCGAATCGCCGCCTCAGATCAAGGGGATTCCTGTCATGTTTTGATGTTGTACGTAAAATGCAACCGTGTTCCACGCCATTGGGGCGCCGCGCGAACGCCGCATCGCCCCAGCCGTGTCTTCCTGAAGTTTTCGTCAATCGCAGAGTGCCGATGATGTCCGCGAGACCCTGTCCAAAACAGGA
>JAVBTW010000008.1:0-6330 GCA_031555975.1 Eubacteriales bacterium | reverse complement strand
AATGATCTGGCTGCGCATGTGTGCGTTGACGGAGGCGCGCTGGTCTGCGTCAAGACCCAGCGACGTTTGCAGCGGAGCGAAATGCGCCAACAGCCGATCCCACCATGCATCACCCACGCTGTCCGTGTATGCGATCTCCGGCGTGTGCCAACTGAACCCCGTGCGCGTGTGCTCGCGCACCGTCTCGAACGGCACCGCATATCCATGCGCAGCCAGCGCGCGCTGCAGCGACCGGGTCCATGGGCTCTGCGCATGGGCAAGCGTACCATCAAAATCCCAAAAGACCGCGCGGTTCATTTCGAGACCTTCTTTAACACCATCGCCGTCCGGCATGGTGAGTACACCCAGAACCCCAGCCCACGCCCCTCCACGTTCACCGCGTGATACACTGTCTGCTTGCTGATTCGCTCCTGTCCGCCAAACTGGCCGTCATCGCTGGAAAACACCACTTGATACACGCCTTCGCCGGTCGTGTGACATGGCAGAAAGAACGCGTCCTGACTCTGCGTCGGATGGAAATTGAACAGGTACAATAGCCCGCCCTTGGAAAATGCGATCAGCTTCCGCTCTTGGTCAATCCACAAGTTATACAGGTCCCTTTTGGCCATCACATGGTACTTTCGCGCCAGTTTCAGCATGGCCTTGTCAAAGTCCCCAAGCCACTCATATTTCAGCAGCTCGTTGTCGGCAAGGCTCCATTGCCGCCTCGCATAGTGGAACGACCAGCCGTTCCCCTCGCGCGGGAAGTCGATCCATTCCGGATGCCCAAACTCATTGCCCATGAAATTCAGATAGCCCTCACACGCGAGGGTCAGTGTGATGAACCGGATCATCTTGTGCAGCGCGACCGCGCGGTCAATCACCAGCGAGTGATGGTCCTTGTTCATGCCGGTGTACATTTCCGCGTCCGCCAGGTGGAAAATCAGCGTCTTGTCACCAACCAGCGCCTGATCGTGACTCTCGCAGTAACCGACGCTCGGCTCCTGTGGGCGGCGGGTCGTCAACTCGTGCCACAGCGCGCGCATGTCCCACGCATCGTCCGGCAGCTTCGTCTCTTTGATCCAGAAGTCGGGCACCCCCATCGACAGCCGGTAATCAAAACCGATGCCACCCGAGCGCAATGGCAGGCACATCCCCGGCATCCCGCTCATGTCCTCCGCGACAGAAACCGCGAACGGGTTTACCGCGTGGATCAGTTCAGTCGCCAGTTGCAGGTAGGTGACGGCCTCCACGTCCGTGTTCATCGAAAAGTACTTGCTGTAGCTGTCAAACGATTCGCCCAGCCCATGGTCGTGATACAGCATGCTCGTCACGCCGTCGAACCGGAACCCGTCGAAGTGGTATTCGTCCTGCCAATACTTCAGGTTTGACAGCAGGAAATGGATCACTTCGTGCTTGCCATAGTTGAACAGCTTGCTGTTCCACGCGGGATGCTCGCCACGAGGTCCGGTATGGAAAAACTGATGGTCTGTGCCGTCGAACCGGTTGATGCCCTCTGCGGTGTTCTTCACCGCATGGCTGTGCACCACGTCGAGCAGCACATACAGCTCCATCTCATGCGCCTTGTTGATCAGGTACTTCAGGTCCTCTGGCTCGCCGTACCAGCTCGAAGCAGCAAAAAAGCTGGACACCTGGTAGCCGAATGAAGCGTAGTATGGATGCTCCATGATGGCCATCAGTTGCACCGTGTTATACCCATCCGCCTTGATCCGCGGCAGAATGACGTCCGCAAACTCACGGTACGTGCCGATGCGGCCCTCTTCTTGGGCCATGCCCACATGCGCCTCGTAGATGTAGAGCGGGTTCAGCTTCCGTCGGCCATAACTGCCGTCCGTCCACTTAAACTGCTTTGCCGGCGCCCAGATCTGGCCTGTGAACGTGTTCGTTTGCTTGTCCTGCACACAGCGATGGATGTACAGCGGGATGTGTTCCGTTGTCTGTCCGCCAAGGGTGACCGCTACTTTGACCAGCTGGCCGTGCGAAAGCGCGTCCTTGCCGTCCAGCTCGATCACCCAGTTGCCGCCGTCGCGCGACAGTGGGTGCGATGTGCGGTTCCAGCCGTTGAAATCGCCCATCAAGTGCAGTTGGTCCGCGCCCGGCGCCCACTCGCGATAGACCCAGCCGGTCTCCGTGCGATGAAACCCATAATAAAGGTGGCCGTTTGCCATGTCCGCCAGGTTCTTCGATTCCTGTAACAGTGTCTTGCGGATCTCCGCATACCGGTTCATCCGCAGGTCGATGTCTTGCGCGTAGGGATTGAGCCAGGGATCGATGGACAGGATCTTGTACTGTTTGGTCTGTGCGGGCATGGGCGTCAGTCCTTTCAAGTGGAAATTTCGGTTAGGAAGGCGCGCGCACACTGCCGGGCGGCGCTTCCTACCAATACCGTCTCACAATCTCCCTGTTGACTTTCTCCCTCAGTTTTGTCAGATACGCCGCATCCTTCGGATATTGGTCGAACCGGATCCCCTCATGCAACCCTTCCTCCACAATCGCCATCACAGCGACCCTGTCCGCCAGGCTGTCCAGCCACCTGAACGCCCGCAAATCCTGCAGCGCCATGTGCGTCACCATGAACCGGATCGATTCTTCCGGCGCTCCATCCGGGCCTGGATACACCTGGAATGGGTCGCCTCCGGGCACAAACCCGTCCGCGTCCGTCACCAGATAGGGGTCGATGGGGTGGCGCGAGTGTTGGTCGTTGTAGAAGTTGTAGCCCCAATGCAGTATGCCTTCGATCTTGTACTTGTACAGTTGTACGCCAAAGATGCGGTTTCTGGCCGACGGCATGGCGATGAACAAGTTCGATACGTCTTTATACTGCCCGACGCAGTAGTAGGTCCACAGCCCCGGAACCTCGGCGTCGATGAACGGCTGGATGTGATTGTTGGCCGGGATGGGTTTGTCAAGGACGCCCTTTTGATAGAATTCAAAGCTGGACAGCGCGTCGATCACCGGGAAGCCGTCGACATAGGGCGCAATCAGTTCCTTTGCCGCACGGTAATCTTCCAACTGAGAGACGTCCGGCTCATCGGATATGTGGAAGTAGGTGCGGTCCGCGATGTGAAGCGCTTTCAGCACCTGGATCAGTGCGGGCAGATACGCGCCGATGAACGCCCGGTATTCCGCGCTCTGGGCGTCCGTGTGCCAGCCGAACCGCTTTTCTTGCTTACCGTCCACGGTTACGACGATTTTCGGCGTGTGCTTTGCGCCCCACTGCGAAAACAGATGTGCCATTTCGTAGTATTTTACGCCGCACCGCTCACACATGCTGACCCATCGCTTAAGTTTGTCAAACCCGAACGCATACTTGCCATCCGTCAGTTCGATGTCCACCAGTTGCGTGGTCAGCCGCTCACCGCCCTCGTCGGTGTCCAGCGGCGGGGTGTGGATGGGCGTCAGGATCATGTTGATGCCGCGCTTGACAGCGGCGCGGACAAAATTTTCGGTGAGCGTCCAAAACCGGTCGCTCCACACCTCCACGCCATAGTGCTGCGCGATGCCGTCCAAATGCAGCCATTTGGTGTGGATCAGGTCCTGCTCCGGCAGAATGCCCGGCAGAATTTCCACCATGGCGCGCTGACGCGCGAACTCCCGGCCCTTGTCGTCCTCAAGGATGATGTCGATGCGGTACATGCCCGAGGCCACTTCGCCGTCCGGCTCCACATCGATCCACACTGTCTGCCATTGATCGGAATAGACGCGCAATTGGGTCTGATTCAGGTCGGTGAGCAGGTCCGGGAACAGCCCCGGCGTCTTTTTCAGGTAATTTTCGTCCGCGTCGGGAAATGTGGCGACGCCCACCGGCACATGCCGTACACGGCGCGCCCGCACATGCTGAGCGATCGGCGATTCGATTCGGATCGATGCGAACTGGCTGTGATAGAATGTTTCGCCCTCACCCTTGAAGGCCACCTGGAACGAGATCACCTCGTTTTGAAATCCCGACAGCCCGTGCGAGATGGGCGCGGGTTCAGCCTGATCCAGAAACACTTTGTCCAGCGGACTGACGACGATCATCTTCACGCTCATGCACAGGCCCTCCCATTGATAATGGATTACCATTATTATAGCAGGAGGTCAGCGAATTGGCAAACGCAATCCACAATCAGTCCGAGCTTGCCCCCGATATTGCGCCCCGCGTCCAAACCATGTATAATGATCGCGATCCGAAAGGGGGCTTTACCCATCATGTATACCGAAGAATTCGCCGCCCTTGCACTGGCGGCGAGCAAAAAATGCGCCTTCCTCAAACAGAATTGGGCAGGTTATTTTGCGTCATCGCTGCTCGCGGGACTGTTCGTGGGCCTGGCGATCATGCTGATCTACACGATCGGTGGGCTCTTGATGGGCATCCAGGCCGCAAAGATCGTGATGGGCGCTTCGTTTGGCATCTCGCTGAGCCTGGTGGTCATCGCGGGTGCGGAGTTGTTCACGGGTAACAATCTGGTGATGGCGGCCGGCTTACTGCGCAAGACCGTGCGTGTTCAGGACGCGTTGCGGTTGTTTCTCTGGTGCTACATCGGCAACTGGGCCGGATCCATTCTGGTGGCGTTGCTGTTTGTTTGCGCGGGTCTGTATCAAAATGAAGTTGGCGCGTTCATCAACCAGGTCTCGGCGGCCAAGATGGCGCTGCCGCCCGTGCAGCTCGTTTTGCGCGGCGTACTGTGCAACGCACTGGTGTGCCTTGCGACTTGGTGCGGTTACCGTTGCAAGTCGGAGAGCGCAAAGCTGATCATGATCTTTTGGTGCCTGTTCGCGTTTATCACCACGGGGTATGAGCATTCCATCGCCAACATGACGCTGCTCACCGTCGCGCTCATCGCGCCGCATGGCCCGGAAATCAGCCTTGGCGGCTACCTGCACAACCTGTCTTACGTCACGATCGGAAATGTCGTTGGCGGCATTGCGCTGGTTGCGCTGCCGTATTTCCTGGTCTCCAAAGAGAAGTGTCGATAGCGCGCCGAAGCGGTGTCCATGGGCGCTACAGGGCCATTTGCGATCGTCGCGTCTGCCTGACGCCGATCATCGGGTTACATAGAAATAATTCACTGCGAAGAGTTGATTTCTCTGTGTGCATATGGTAAACTAACTGTTAATACATAATTGTCTAAAAGCTATCCCGCCGAGTGCATGGAGGCGAAACACAAATGAATCAAAAGAAAACCGTTGTTGTCATCGACGACAGCCCAGCCAACCTACAAATCATCATCAGCTCGCTTCGCGACCATTATCACATGCGCCCGTTCACATCCGGCCTGGAAGGACTGCGCTATTTTGAGCGTGGGCAGCACGCAGACCTCATCTTGCTCGACATAGAAATGCCCGGGCTTAGCGGCTTTGACACCATCGAGCGACTCAAGCAGATGCCCGAATCCCGTGCGGTTCCCGTCGTATTCCTCACCGGCGTCATGGACGCGGCCAGTGAGGTCGAGGGGCTGTCGCTTGGCGCCGTGGACTACATCTACAAGCCGTTCAACCCGCTCCTGGTCCGAAAGCGCATAGACATGCACATCGCACTGGAAGCCTACTCGCAGGGCCTTGAGTGCGCAGTCGAGCGCAAGACGCAGACCATCGAAAAATTGAATCGCATCGCGATCTTTACCATCATCTCCATCATTGGCACCCGCGACAATGAAACCAAGGGGCACATCAGCCGCACCAGCGAATATGTGGTCGCGCTGTCTAAGGCGCTGCGCGACGAGGGTCTGTATGAAACCGCACTGACTGACGACACCATCCAGCAGTTGTGGCGGTCAGCGCCGCTGCACGATGTTGGCAAGGTGGGCATCCCCGATCACATCCTGTCAAAGCCCGGCAAGCTCTCCTGCGATGAGTTCGAAATCATGAAAACCCACACCAGCATCGGCGCGGACGCATTTGTCGAAGCGCGCGCAATGATGGGCGAGCCCAGTTTCCTCGATTTTGCCGAGGTGCTGGCCCGATCCCATCATGAAAAATGGAATGGCCAGGGCTATCCTGAGGGGCTGTCGGGGAATGACATCCCCCTGATCGCCCGGATCATGGCCATTGCAGACGTCTACGACGCGCTCATCAGTGTCAGGCCCTACAAGCAGCCCATTCCCCACGATCAGGCAGTGCAGATCATTGTGGAGGGCAGGGGTACGCACTTTGACCCGCAATTGGTCGATGCCTTCCTGCATATCGAAGGGAAGTTCAGAGAGATCGCGGATCGGAGCGGTGACGATTTGCTGGGCTAGATAAGCACTCATCAATTCGATCACTGCCTGACGGCTGCATTTCCAAGGAGGCCTAAAACCATGAACCGACCTCATCTTGTCATCGTGGACGACTCGCCGACCAATCTGC
>JAVBTW010000343.1:0-3682 GCA_031555975.1 Eubacteriales bacterium | reverse complement strand
CGTCGGCGATGGCACATGGCTGTCGAGTGACAGCAAGCAGGTGCAGAATATCCTGTTCACCGAACCCAAGGCACTCAAACTGCCCGCGGGCGGGTCGGATAAGCTGAGCATCGCGTCAGTCTGCATGAACTTATACCGGCGGCTGCCCATCTCATCGGACACCTTTGTGCTGAGCCAGTACAAGCCCACAGACAAGCTGCCCAGGCTGTTGAAGCGCTTCAAAGAGAACGACTGCAACTTTGCCGTGTGTCAGACGGCTGTGTGGATATTGATGAACGATGTCACCCAAAAGCAAATCCAAGACGCGTTTCGGTTGAACGGCGACAGCGTGATCTCGGGCGACGCCTATGACGACGCCAAGAAGATGGTCACGCTCAGCAAAAAGTAATCTTTGCGCATCATTGGCATGATCGCCAAAACGGATGCGCACAATTGTGGCGACGCTCCAAGCTCGTTGCGCAGAATGCGAATGAGTGCGGTGGTCGCCCTTTGTTGGTAATTGAGGCGCGTTCGTGCTATAATACTGCTCATGGGGTTGAAAACGAAGGCAGGTGCTGTGCTTGGCGGGCTGGATGGCATTATTTGAACAGATTGAGCGCTGCGAGCGTTGTGGACTCTGCCAGGCGCGAACGCATGTGGTGCCGGGGGAAGGCGATCCGATGGCGCGGCTGATGCTGGTGGGGGAGGGACCGGGCGCTGACGAGGACGCACAGGGCAGGCCGTTCGTGGGCGCCTCCGGTGCGCTGCTGACCGCACTTCTCAAGGCAGTGGGGATTGCGCGCAGCGCGGTATACATCGCGAACGTGGTCAAGTGCCGTCCGCCAAACAATCGCACACCTTCTGCGGACGAAGCTGAGGCCTGCAGCCCTTTTCTTGCGCGGCAGTTCGAACTGGTACAGCCACAGCTCGTTGTGGCGCTCGGTGCGACGGCTGCCAAGCAGGTGATCGGTACCGATGTGCGCATCCGTCGCGATCACGGCCAGTGGCGCGAGGTGAACGGTCTGATGATGATGCCCACATTCCATCCGTCAGCGCTGCTCAGAGATCCATCGCAAAAGCGGCTCGCGTATGCCGACTTCCAAAGCATCGCGGACAGGCTGAAAGGGCTTTCGACATGATGAAAAAATTCAAGGCCGAGATGGCCGATTTCTTTCGAGAAGTTTATCCGGGCGAGCAAAAACTGCTCGTTTTTGGAGAAGGCGCAGAGCGGGCCGCGCTGATGCTGGTGGGCGAAGCGCCTGGGGCACAGGAATCGTTGCTTGGGCGGCCGTTCGTTGGCAAGGCGGGCAAGAATCTGGACGAGTTCCTGACCCTTTCCGGGTTTGACCGCGCGCAGTTGTACATTACGAACGTGGTGAAGTTCCGGCCCGTCAAGACGTCGGAAAAGGGCACTGTGTCCAACCGCACACCGACCCGCGAAGAGGTGGCGCTGTTCTTGCCGTGGCTTCAGCGGGAGATCGCGATGGTGCGTCCGGAGTGCATTGTCAGCCTGGGCAACACGCCGCTCAGGGCACTGATGGGCGGCAAGATGGTGATCGGCAATGTACATGGCCGGTTCCAGATGCTGCCGGACGGCCAGTTGCTGTTCCCCCTGTACCACCCCGCGTCGGTGATCTACAACCGCGCGTTGAGAGACACCTACATTGAGGACGTCAAGCGGCTTTCGGGTTGGCGCGAACAGCGCAGGCAGCCATGATGGAGCTGTGTGCGCGCAAAGTCAGGTACGGTGCCGCCCACTGGCCGCTGCTGAACAATGGAGAGCACATCACGCTTAATGTGATGGAGCATGGGCGCTGTTTGGCGACGGTGCTGACCGGTGTGGACCGGCGCGCTGTGCGGCTCAGCGGCGAGTTGCGCGGCCATTTTGCAGGCTTTGCCGCCCAGAATCGGCCGGATGCGATATGCATGCTTGCCGCCGGTGTGGCGGACTGGCAGCGAGCGCAGGGCATGCGCAGCGTGTTTGGACCCGTGGCCACCGACGGCAGCGGTTTTATGATGGGTGTGCAGGTAAGTGGATTTGAACGGCCCTGGGAGCTGCTCAATCCGGTCAACCCGGTTTATTATGACGCGCTGCTGTGCGGCGCGGGATTCACTTCCGAGACGGATTGGCTGTCGTTTGATCTGGACTTGAACACGCTGAGAAAGCGGAGGCTCGTGGAGGCGGCGGATTGGGCGTGTGCGCGGCATGATGTCTCGGTGTCTGGGCTCGATCCGCTCAAAAGTCGGCGCGACTGTGGATTGTTGCGCGTCGCGATGGGGATGACGGACCTGTTTGAGGAGTCGGAGTTTGCGGACCGACTGGCCAGGCTCAAACCCTGGCTGGATCCCAGACTGACGCTGGTGGCCACGAGGAAGGGCGTACCCTGTGGCCTGTTGATGGGCTTGCGGGACAAGAAGTCCGGACATGTGCGCATTGCGACGGCGCACATCGATGAAGAATCGCGACGCTCGTTTGCGCTCGTTTGCCTGATGGGGAGCATGGTGCGCGCCTTGGAAGCGGTGCGCCCGGTCAGGATTACCGCCAGCGTGATCGATGCTCAGAACCAGGCTTCGTTGGCCGTCTGCCGTGGCGCCGGCGGTGTTCTAACCCGCGCGTTCCGGCAGTACACACTTTCAACCTGACTATTTCATGAAAAATTAACGCGAAAACCAGTGCATAGGGCTTCCATTCTGAGCGCGATTGTGTATGATATTAGGGAAATGAGCGCGGCCGCTCAAGGGTCGTGTGACCTTATACCATCTCAAGTAACACCGGAGGTCTTGTTCTTATGGCATATGAAAAGTGCCCGCGCTGTGAGCTGAATTACATCCTGGACGGCGGTAAGCTATGTACAGTCTGCAAAAAAGAAGTGTGCGGAGAGACCGAGCACGATGATCTGCCAGAAATGTGCAGCGAATGCGGCGAGCATCCCGCTGTGTCTGGTGGTGAGCTGTGTGTGGCCTGCTTGAAGGAGCTGACGCGCCGCTCAGCGGTAGACGTGAACGACGATGACGTCCTGGTCGAAGACCCGACGCTGGAGATCGATTCCATGGCGGACATGGACGAAATCGAAATCGACATCGTGGACGACGACATCGATGGCGAGTTCGTGGGTGAGGCGGATTTCGAGGACGAAGGCGATTCGGATGAAGGCGACCTCCCGCTGGAAGCGGAGGACGACATCCTGGACGAGGACGATTATGGCGATGACGATCCGCGCAATCGCTGACCTGCATCTGGACAGCGGCGGGAAACCGATGGATGTGTTCGGCGAAAGGTGGGAGCACCATGCCGAACGCATTTTTTCGCATTGGCAAGATGTGGTGGGCGAGGACGACCTCGTTTTGATTCCGGGCGACATCAGTTGGGCCATGCAGTTGCCGGAGGCGCAGGCGCATCTGTCGCAGATTGGCCGGTTGCCCGGGCAAAAGCTGATTTTGCGTGGAAACCATGACTACTGGTGGACGGGTATTGCGCGGGTGCGGGATGCGCTGCCCCAGGGGATGTGGGCGCTGCAGAATGACGGCTTCGTGTTTGGTGATTTTGCGGTGGCGGGTTCCAGGGGATGGACGCTGCCCGGAGACGAGGCGGGTGCGGATGACATGAAAATTTATGAGCGGGAACTGATCCGGCTTGAGATGTCGCTGAAGGATGCTCGGCGCAGGGGCGGAGATCGGCGGTTGGTGGCAATGATGCATTTTC
>JAVBTW010000226.1:0-4582 GCA_031555975.1 Eubacteriales bacterium | reverse complement strand
AGCTATGTGTTCGGCGCAACCGTCACGCCGCATAACCTGGGTCTGGCCGCCACGCGCAACACCGCGCTGGTCACGGCGCTTGCGGAAGTGGCTCGGAAGGAACACATCGCCATCGGCACCCGCATGACCCTTTCGCCCGAGGCGGATATTGCCACCGAGCCCCGCTGGGGCCGCGTGATGGAGACATTCGGCGAGGATGCGGATCTGGTCACGGAGATGGTCGTGGCGCAGGTGGTCGGCTTCCAGGCCGGACGGAATGGGCTGACCCCCGAATCGATCGTCGCCTGCATGAAGCACTTCCCCGGCGCGGGCCCCCAGATGGAGGGCATCGACATGGCGCCCATCGTTTCCGATGAGGAGTCCCTGAAGGCGCATCTTGCGCCCTACAAAGCGGCCATCGAGGCGGGCCTTGCCAGCGTGATGCCATACTACAGCATCCCGCTGGCGCTGGATACCACCGCAGCCCTTGGCAGCAAAGCAACGCTGCAGGATTTGCTCCGCGACGAAATGGGTTTTGACGGCATCATCCAGACCGACTGGGGCATGATCTGGGGCATCCAGCAGAGCGCTTCCCTGTTCGGCGACGCGATCAGCGAAGAGGAAGCGGTCATCATCGGCGTGGGCGACGCGAAAGTAGATGGCATAGGCGGCGAATCGATCCGCCTGATCGATTCCATGGTGGAGCTGATCGGAAACGGCAGCATTGCCATAGAAGGCATTGACGAGAGCTGCCTGCGCATTTTGAAGGCGAAGTTCGAGCTTGGCGTGTTTGAAAATCCGTATGTGGATGTCGATTATGCCGTCGCCTATGTCGGCAACGACGAGAACCAGGCGCTGAGCCTGCAAGCCGCGAAAGAGAGCATGACGCTTTGCAAGAACGACGGCATTCTGCCGCTGAAAGCGGAAGGGCAGGTGCTGGTGGCGGGCCTCCGCGCGGGCGACATGGATAGCCTGACCGGCGGCTGGACGAGCGCGCAGCCGGGCAAAACCATCGTGGACGCGATCGCCGATCAGGTGGGCGACAAGGCTACCGTGGTCTATGAAGCGGACAACATTGAGCGCATCGTGGAGCTGGCCGCACAAAGCGACGTGGCGATTGTCGCGGTGGGCGAACCCAGCTACATGCATACCGGCCCCTGGGGTCCCGAAACGCTGGAACTGACCCGCTCGCAGCAGGAGATTCTGGAGGCGATCAAGGCCACAGGCACCCCGATTGTCACCGTGGTGATGATGGGCCGCCCGTACATCCTGACCTGGTGCGATGAAAATACCAGCGCGATCCTGATTGCGTACTATCCCGGTTCCCAAGGCGGCATCGCCATCGCCGAGACGCTGTTTGGGGTAAACAACCCCGCGGGCAAGCTGCCCATCCAGATGCCCCGCAGCATGGAGCAGGTGAAGAATCAGCAAAGCGATCTGGCGTTTGACATCGAAGACCCGCTGTACGATTACGGCTTCGGCCTGAGCTATGCGGAATAAGCCCGCGATCGGCATCGAGGAGTGAGAACATTGGCAGCCATACGGAAGTTTATGCGGCGGCACCCGATGTGGCCGATGGCCATCCCGTTCGCGCTGCTTGTCTACTTCGTTTATGTGGGCATCGGCTGGAACCTGTGGGTATCGTTCGGCAGTTGGAAGGGCATGGAGCCCGACTACGTGTTCACGGGGTTTTCCCAGTACATCAAAATGCTGGGGAACGAAACGTTCCTCAGTTCCCTTGGCAATACCCTTTTACTGTTCCTGATCATCCCCATCTGCGTGGCGGTGGGCCTGGGCCTTGCGATCATCATGGACAAAGGGCTGCGCGGAACATCCGTTTTCCGCAACCTGTTCCTGCTGCCCTTCGCGCTGAGCTATGTGGTTACCGGCACGATCTGGGCGTGGATGTATGAGCCGACGAGCGGCATCATCAACTCGCTGTTTCGCCTGCTGCATCTCGATTCGCTCGTCGGCATGTGGACCACCAAGCAGGAGACGGTCATGCCCTCGATCATCCTGGCGCTGGTGTGGCAGTTCTCGGGATATGTGGCGATCATTTTCCTGGGCGGCATCAAGTCCGTTCCGCAAAACCAGATCAACGCCGCCAAGGTGGACGGCGCGTATACCGTGCGCATCTACATGAAGCTGATCCTGCCGCAGCTCAAGGGCGCGCTGACGAGCGCCATCACCATCATCGCGATGTTCGCGCTGCGCTCGTTTGACTTCATTTGGCAGTTGACCGGCGGCGGGCCGGGCTACGCGTCCCACACGCTGCCGATCCTGATGTACAAAGAGACGTTCATGAAATCAAACTTTTCTTACGGCGCGGCGATCGGCAGCTTCATGCTGGTGCTGGTGCTGGTGCTGATCCTGCCCATCACGTACACGGGCAAGAAAAGGAAGTGAGCGCGGATGGAAACGGCCATAACGACGGGCGCAAAAAGCGTGATGCCCAGAACCACCGCCAAGCAAAGGGCGTTGACCGCGGTGTACTACGCGCTGCTGGCGGGCTACACGCTGTTTTGCCTGCTTCCCTTCTGGGGCGCGCTGACCACATCGCTGAAGACCACGCAGGCGGTTGAGACCACCAGCCCGCTTTCGATGCCGGACGCGCCGACGTTCGAAGCGTATATCGGCGCGCTGGAGGAGCTGAAAGGCCCCTTGCTGAGCAGCCTGATCATCACGGCCGGCGGCGCGCTCGGCTCCGTGTTTTTGGGTTCCGTCTGCGCGTACGCGCTGACAAAGTTCAGGTTCAAGTTCCGCGGCCTCTTCCATATCATGCTGACAATCGCGATCTATCTGCCGTTTCAGGCGATTTTGATTCCGCTGTTTCGGACGATGAACACGCTGAACCTCTACGACACGAAAACCGGCCTGATTCTTTTGCATACGGTGTTCGGCATGCCCATGTGCACGGTGATGTTCGCGGGGTTCTACGCAGATGTGCCGGACTACATCATCCGCCAGGCGATGATCGACGGCAACGGCCCCTGGCAGATTTACAGAAAGATCGTGGTGCCCAGCACCAAAATCGCCACGATGACGGTGCTGGTGTTCCAATGCACATCCATCTGGAACGAGATGCTCTTCGCGCTGATCTTTGGCGCGGCGGAAGCGATGCCGGCAACTATCGCGCTGAACAACATGGCGGGCACGCTTGCCGCCGAGCGCAACATGCAGATGGCGGGTTCGATATGGCTAGCGCTGCCGGTGCTGGTGCTGTACATCATCCTGGGCAAGTATCTGATCCGCGGGTACATGGCGGGCGCCGTGACCGCGTCCTGAAGAAAGATGGGGGAGGCTTGATGGTCATGAGGAACAGAAACCGCTGTCTTGCCGCCGCGCTGTGCGCGCTGCTGGCGTTGCCCTCGTTTGGCGCTGCGAACGCGGAGGTTGTCCCCAAGCCAGAAGTGAAGGCGGCTACCGTCGAAATCCTGTCCATAGACGGCCTTGGCTTCAAAGACCTGAACAAAAACGGCGCGCTGGATGCCTACGAGGATTGGCGCCTGGCGCCAGAAGCGCGCGCGGACGATCTTCTCAGCCAAATGACAGCGGAAGAAAAGGCCGCGCAGATGGTGCACCTGACCCTCGTCACGCTGAAAGAGAACTGGTTCAAAGAGCAGAACGTGGGGTTCGCGCTGGCGTACACGTATCTTTCCGAAGGTCCTGTGCAGGCAGCGCAGAAAACAAACCAGATTCAAGCGCTCAGCGAGGAATCGCGGCTGGGCATCCCGGTGGTGCTGAGCATGGACTCGGTCATTGGGGCGAGCTGGGTGAACGGCGCGACGATACTCCCGGATCAAATCACGCTGGCGGCGGCTGGTGATGTTACGATCGTGCGGGAACTGGCCGAGGTTCAGCGGCAGGAAATGCTGGCCCTTGGCGTGCGCATGAGCTTGTCGCCCGTGGCTGATATCGCGACCGACCCGCGCTGGGGCCGCGTGCAGGAATGTTTCGGCGAGGATGCCGAAATCGCCACGCAAATGGTTGTCGCGGCCATCGAGGGGCTGCAGGCCGGAAACCGCCTGACCGCCGAATCGATACTGGCGTGCGTGAAACACTTCCCGGGCTCCGGCGCGCAATCCGCGGGGGTGGACGGAACCCCCCTTGTGTACGATGACGAGAGTTTTCAGATGCACCTGAGCGTTTTTGAGGCCGCGATCGCGGCGGGCGCGGCGTCCGTCATGCCCTACGGCTACAGCCAGGCGCCCTACCTTGGCGGCGACGCGGTGGACAACTACGCGCATGAATCGAGCACCGTCATGACGGAACTGCTGCGCGGGAAGATGGGCTTTGCCGGCATCATCCAGACCGACTGGGGACTGAACCATGTGGTGGCGGCGCAGGCGGGCGCGGATGTGCTGGGCGGAGCGGGCCAGCGCGAGATCAAGAAACTGTCGGAGAATCTGCCGGAAGATGTGCTGAACGACCGTGTACGCCGCATCCTGCTCGCGAAGTTTGAGCTCGGCATCTTTGAGAACCCGTACGTGGACGAGGAGGCCGCCGCCGCGATCGTAGGCAGCGAAGCGCACTGCCAGAGCGCGCGAAAAGCAGCGTCCAAGGCGCTGACGATGGTGAAATACGAAAACGCCGCGCCGCTTGC
>JAVBTW010000103.1:0-4617 GCA_031555975.1 Eubacteriales bacterium | reverse complement strand
CCAGCATGGACGACTTCTTTTAAAGGCGCATCAGGCGACATGGGTGCGCGGATTTGGATGGATAGACGGCCCGTTTTCGACAACCCGTTGGCAATGCGGTTATTGACAAGACTGACCCCACCGGCCTTGACGGGCCAGTGGGGTCCTTGCCTATTTGTGTTTCTTCACCATCTCCGACAGCCGCTCACCGACAGGCGCTGTCAGCAGCTCTCTTTCCTCCAATACGCCCACCAAACCCAGCTCATCCGAATAAACCGCCACGCGATGCAGCGCGCGCGCCTGCAAAAGCGGCAGCAGATCCGCAGGCGTCTGCCCCCCCAACGCTGCTACCCAGCGCACGGGCAATGCGCCCTCATCCGCAATCTCCTCGCGCCGCTTCAAAAGGCTGAGCAATGTGCCGCCCTCGGCAAGCTTGATTTCGCGATTGGCCGACGCGATCAAAAACACGCCGGCGAAAACCAGTGTCACGTTGATCTCACCGCGATAAAGCAGCATGGCCACGGCACTGAGCATCAGCAGGCTGCCCATCCCCTGACCCAGCCGCGCAAACAGCCGCAGCGCTCTCTGTCGGCCAAGCGCAGGCGTCAGCAGCGCGCAGAGTACGCGCCCGCCGTCCAGTGGCAACACGGGCGCCAGATTGAACAGCATCAGGCTCAGGTTGGCCTCAATCCACAACATCGCGGTCCAAGGCCCGATGACGCGGCTCCAGGCCAGCGTGGACGCCATGAAGATGAGCAGCGCGTTGGCAGCAGGTCCAGCCAGCGAGATCAGCGCAACCTGCGCGGGTCTCAAGCTCCAGATCTCCTCCATGCGCGCCGCGCCGCCCATCGGCATCAGTTCGATCTCCAGCACGCGAACGCGCAGCATGCGGGCTGCCAGCGCATGGCAAAACTCGTGCAAGAGGAGCGAACTGAGCGCGATCCCCACCTCCGCACCCAGTCCGAGCACCATCCCGATCAACAGCAGCACAGGAAGCAGCGGCGATATCTTCACCGGAATTCCGAGTATCCTCATTCTGCAAGCACACTCTTTCACTCACGCAGTGCCGGGTCCTGCGGCTGACCGTCCTTTCGCAGCTCAAAATACAGCCGCGAAGCCTCCTCGTCCTTGGTCACGCCGATCTGGCCGCCCTTTTCCACGAGATCGCCCGGCTTAACCAGCGCCTGTGCCATGTAGGCATACACGGTCTGCTCGCCATTCTCATGGTCGATCAGCAGCGTCCAATCTCCAGCGGAACCCTGCATGACCGCAACGACCGTGCCCTTATCCGCCGCAATGACGGACTGTTGCGGCTTGCACACAAACTCAACCCAGGGCTGCATGGCGGAATACGCATGCGCGATGGTGCCCTGCACCGGCAGGTCAAGCCTGTCGCCGGAACCCATATTCCAGAAAACCAGCGCGGTATCCGGCACCAAACCGCGCACAAAGTTGAGCCTGCCCAGCGACTCGTCCAGATCAATCCGCATCGTAAGCACCTGCTTGAGTTGCGCGGTTGCGTTTTGGGTCCAGGGCTGGTTGACATTTTGCAGTGCCAACACAGTGAGCAGCAGCGCACACGCGATGGCGGAATTTCGCAGCAGCTTGTCGGTAACGGAGAGGGATTGGCGCATTTTCCTCTGGGCAGAATGGATGCCGACGGCAGGCTTGGGCTTGGCGGCAGGCTTGGGTCTGGGCTGCTCCACATTGGCCTTAGCGGCCTTGGGCGGACGCTTCAGCCACTTCAACTGGATCCGGTTGGACTTTGCAGGTTCCACAATGAGTTCGGGCGCGGCGGCGTGGGTATATATCTTGAGGCCGGATTTCTGCATGACGATCCCTCCTGTCTGGGGGAGTGTATGCAGCGCGACCCGGGGACATGAACCCCCCTTTATCCTTCAGAAAAACACGACGGGCGCCCAGAGAGATTTCATCCGCTCTGGACACCCGTCTCGTTTCACCGAGAGATAAGGAACGATTACTCTTCCTCGTCTTCGTCCTTCTTTGCGCTCTCGATGATCTTCTTCGCATCCTGCATCGGCACGTCCTCGTACCGTTCGAAATGCATCTCAAAACTGCCGCGGCCCTGCGTCATGCTGCGCAGGTCCGTCGCATACTTGAACATCTCAGCGACCGGTACTTCCGCAACCACCTGCTGCAGGCCATCCACCTGGTTCATGCCCAAAATCCTGCCGCGGCGCTTGTTCATGTCGCCGATGATGTCGCCCATGTACTCGTCCGGTACCATGACCTCGACATGATAAATCGGCTCCAGCAACACGGGATTCGCATCAGCCAGCTTCTTGAACGCGATTCGCGCGGCTGTCTTGAACGCCATTTCCGATGAGTCAACCGCGTGGTAGCTGCCATCATGCAGCTTTGCGGTCAAGCCCACCACGGGGTAGCCCGCGAGCACACCCTTTTTGATGTTGTCGCGCAAGCCCTTCTCAACCGCAGGGATGAAGTTCCTGGGCACCACGCCGCCGACCACCGCGTCTTCAAAGATGAAGTCCGTGGAGCCATCGTCGTTGGGGCGGAACTCAATCCACACATCGCCAAACTGGCCATGACCGCCGGATTGCTTCTTGTGACGGCCTTGCACGTCAATCTTTTTGCGAATGGACTCGCGGTATGGGATCTTCGGATCCTGCAATTGCGCTTCCGCGCCGAACTTCGCGGCCAGCTTCCTCGCTATGACCTCGATGTGCAGCTCACCCAACCCGGACAGCAGAGACTCGGTCGTCTCCGGGTCCTTCGCCACGATGATCGTCGGATCCTCTTCCATCAGCCTGTTCAGACCGGAGAATACCTTGTCTTCCTCACCGGCCTTCTTGGCGTACACGGCCATGGAAATGCAGGGCTTGGGGAAGTTGAGGGCGGCGTATTTGATCGGCTTCCCGGCGTCGCACAGGGTGTTGCCCGTCGCAACGCTCGTCAGCTTGGCCAGCGCGCAGATGTCACCTGCGCACACCTTCGTGGTCGTGGTCTGCTTTTTGCCGCGCTGGATGTAGATGGTGCCTGTCTTCTCCGTCTTTTCGGCGTTTGCGTTGTACAGCGGCGTTTCTGCGCTCAGTGTGCCCGACATGACCTTCAGCAGCGACAGCTTGCCCACAAACGGGTCGGCCATCGTCTTGAACACGAACGCGCTGAACGGCGCGTCGTCGGCGCATATGCGGGTTTCTTCTTCGCCGTTTTTGGGATTCACGCCCTTGTGTACCCGCTTGGCCGGCCAGGGCATCAGGTCCACGATCATGTCCAGCAGCTTCTGCAGGCCCACTCGCGTGGTGCCGCTGCAGCACACGACCGGCACGACCGTGCCCTCAAGAACGCCCTTTGACAGACCCAACAGCGTGTCCTCGGAACTCAACTCCATGTTCTCAAAGAACTTTTCCATCAGCTCTTCATCAGCGCCCGCGGCTGCCTCCATGATTGCCTCACGGGCGGCGTCCACCTCGGCCTGCATGCTGGCGGGGATGTCTGTCTCTACGAAGGACTTGCCTTCACCCATGTACGCTTTGTTCTTCAACACGGACGCGACGCCCACGAACTTGCCGCCCTCCATGATCGGCACCTGAATCGGCGCCAGGCAGGAGCCATACTTGGCCTTGATGGAGTCAAGCGCCTTGCTGAAGTTGGCGTTCTCGCGGTCCATCTGATTGATGACGACCATCCGGCTTGTACCCGCCTTGTCGCACATCGCCCAAGCCTTCTCCGCGCCTACCGTGAGGCCCGAAACGGAACCCACCACAATCAGCGCGCCTTCAGCCACCGCCAGCGGGCCAACCATCTCACCGGCAAAGTCAAAGTACCCGGGCACGTCGATGAAGTTCATCTTCGTGTCGCGATATTCCAGCGGCGCGATCGCGGCCGAGATGGAAATCTGGCGGCGCGTCTCTTCCGCATCGTAGTCAGTGGTCGTGGCGCCGTCCTCGACGCGGCCCTGGCGGTCAATGGTGCCAGTTGCGAACAGCAGGGCTTCCACGAGGGTGGTTTTGCCTTCGCTGCCGTGCCCCACGACGGCCAGATTACGAATGTACTTTGCAGAGTAGTCCTTCATGTGTGTCGATCCCTCCGTCCCGTTATTGCGCCGCACCGCAAAGGCGAGTCTTTTCAAATATGCCTTTGCGCGGAAACATCTAAACTATATTCTATCAGATATCACAGCGCTTGAAAAGGGCTTTGTCAATCTTTTTGAATTTTTGTGTAAAAATACAGTGGATGAAGCTCGGTCCTCATCGCGATTCCTTACCTATCAGAATCTACCAAAGCCGTCCGGCGCGCAAAAGGGCCTCTCCGCCGCGGTAGCGGGAAGGCCTCTTGTTCGCCTCGGTAAGCGCGGATATTGCGCTGCTGGAGGGCGATAGGTTACAAGTGCTCAAAAAGCCAACCGCACACGTCCCTCACCAAACCCTGGCACAGCGTCTCATGCTTGCCGCCGGGCGCCCGAAACGCATTCATCTGATCCGGGTCTGTCATGTCGATCCCGGTCAGCTCAGAGCAGTCATTGGCACCGTTTCGATCCCGAAACCAGGCCAACAGCTGCTTGCCCAAATCGTACGCGCGGGTCTTGTCACCGCCCAATTCCCGGCAGTGCCGCAGCCCGATCACCATCAGCCCGCCAGAAAGCGCTCCGCAGAT
>JAVBTW010000083.1:0-7427 GCA_031555975.1 Eubacteriales bacterium | reverse complement strand
GCAGAGAACGACGGCATGGCTCGAGGCGCGGTCGCCGCACTGGACGAGGCGGGCATCACCCACGGCAAGGATGGCAACGTTGTCGTCATGGGCTTTGACTGCAACACCTGGGCGCTGCAGGAAGTGTTGGCTGGCAACTGGAATTATGACGGCCAGTGCAGCCCAGTCCAGGCGTCGGTCATCGACGGCATGATCAAGACGCTGGCAGAGGGCGGCACACTGGACCAGAAGATTGTGATCAGCGAAGAAAAGGGCTTTGACTGCGCCACCATCACCCAGGCGGACGTCGATAACTACGGTCTGTAATCAAACCTGCTGTAACGAACAAACCCATTAACCGCGCGGTGCAGTATATGTGGAGGCTTTCCGCGTATCCGCACCGCGCGTTCTGTACGGATGTGCGCAAGTCAGGCGTCGAATGATCACGCGTTACACCGGCATGAAGGGGGAAACAAGGATGCGAAATGACATCATCTTGACGATGCGCAACATTTGCAAGTCATTCCCAGGCGTCAGGGCGCTGCACAATGTGGAGTTCACGCTCCGGGAGGGCGAGATCCATGCGCTGATGGGCGAAAACGGCGCGGGCAAATCCACCTTGATCAAGGTGCTGACCGGCGTGTATCAAAAGGACGCGGGCCAGATCATGCTGGCGGAGAATGAGGTCAACATCAAATCGCCGCAAGAGGCACAGAGCTTGGGCATCTCAACGGTCTATCAGGAGATCTCACTGTGTCCGAACCTCACTGTGGCGGAAAACATCTTCATCGGCCGGGGCACGGGTCCTTTCGTGCAGCGGAAGGCCATGGAGCAAAAGGCAGGCGAGATCCTGCGAAATTTGGGCATTCCGGCCAGGCCCAGGCAGCAACTGTCCAGTTGCTCTTTGGCTGTGCAGCAGATGGTCGCCATTGCCCGCGCCGTGGACATGGACTGCAAGGCGCTGATCATGGACGAGCCCACATCATCGCTGGACGCCAACGAGGTGTCGATGCTGTTCTCGCTCATGCGCGACTTGAAGGCGCGCGGCGTCGGCATTGTTTTCGTGACGCATTTTCTGGAGCAAGTATATGAAGTGTGCGACCGGATCACGGTGCTGCGCAACGGCGAGTTCGTCGGCGCGTATGAAATCGCAAACCTGCCGCAGGTGGACCTGGTTTCCAAGATGATGGGCAAGGAGCTTGACGACCTGTCGGGCATGCAAAAGAAAGCCTTACCGTCTGGCGACAATGGAGCGCCGGTCTACGCGGCGTCCGGTCTTTCCAGCGACGCCTGCGGAAATCCATTCGCGTTCCGGATCGGCAGGGGCGAGGTCAACGGGTTCACCGGCCTGCTCGGTTCCGGGCGCAGCGAGTGTGTGCGCGCGATTTTCGGCGCGGACAAGGTGACCGGCGGCCAAGTGAGCGTGGGTGGCAAACCCGTGCGAATCGCGAAGCCCATCGAAGCCATGAAACAGGGCATCGGCTACCTGCCCGAGGACAGAAAGCGCGACGGCATCATCGCGGACTTGTCGGTCAGAGACAACATGATACTGGCGCTGCAGGTGATGAAGGGGTTCTTCCATCCGATTTCGCGCACTGACGCGGAGGGTTTCGCCGACGAATATATCAAGGCGTTGGGGATCAAAACCGCCTCAACGGACACGCCGGTCAAATCCCTCTCGGGCGGAAACCAACAAAAGGTCATCCTGGCGCGCTGGCTGCTGACGCATCCGCAATACCTGATTCTGGACGAACCCACGCGCGGCATCGACGTGGGCACCAAGGTCGAGATACAAAAACTGGTGCTGAAGCTGGCTGATGAGGGTGTCAGCGTCACATTCATCTCGTCCGAGATTGAGGAAATGCTGCGAACCTGCTCGCGGCTCATCGTCATGCGAGACCGCAGCATCGTGGGGGAACTCAAGGGCGATGAGATCACGCAGGACAATGTGATGCGCACCATTGCGGGGGGTGAGTCGAAGTGACCAAGCGCCGATACGGATCAGGCAGGCAGTGGGGCGAATATTCGCAGCTGTTGATACCCATCATCGCCCTTGCGCTGCTGGCCATCTTCAACCTGATTCGGGACCCAAGCTTTTTTTCGATCGGGATCACCGCGAACAACGAGGGCAATACCGTGTTGACGGGGAACCTGATCAGCATCCTGAACGGCGCATCTGAGCTTGCGATCCTGGCCATGGGCATGACCTTGGTGACCGCGGCCTCGGGCGGCCAGGACATCAGTGTGGGCGCGGCCGCGGCCATCGCAGGCAGCGTTTTCGTAAAGGTGCTCAGAGCTGGCCAGATTACGCCGCTGACCATACTGCTCGCGTTCCTGGCCTGCTGCGTGGTCGCAATCCTGTTTGGCGCCTTCAATGGGACGCTGGTTTCCGTGTTCAATATCCAGCCGATGATCGCGACGTTGATTCTGTACACGGCCGGGCGCTCCATCGCGTATTGGATCAATGGCGGCGCCACGCCCACCGTGTCCAGTCCCATGATCAACGCCATCGGTGGGTTTGTGCCGGGGGTGCCGATACCGACGCCCATCTTTATCGTGGCGCTGTGCGGGATCCTCTTTGCGCTGTTATTTAAGTTCACCAATCTTGGGCTCTACACGCAGGCGGTCGGCATCAACCAGCAGGCCGCGCGCCTGAACGGCATCCACGTAACGGGCATCAAGCTGCTCACGTTCATGATCCTGGGTCTGTGCGTCGCAGTCGCCGGTTGCGTCAGCGTGAGCCGGTTGGGCCTCATCAATCATGAGACCATTCTGATCGAGATCGAGATGGACGCCATCCTGGCCGTGGCCATCGGCGGTAACGCGCTGAGTGGCGGGAAATTCAAAATGGCCGGTTCTGTGCTGGGTGCGTATGCCATTCAGGCGCTGACCACCACACTGTACGCCATGCGCGTGCCCTCCACCGCGATCAAGGCCTACAAGGCCGCCGTGATCATCCTCATCGTGGTCATTGGCTCACCGGTCGTGAAGAGCGTGGCCGCGAAGTTGTGGGATCGGCTCACGCGCCGGAAGGCGCCGGCCGCGTTGGAGGTGAAATGACATGAAAGCGAGCGAGATGCCCGAAAATGCCATCCACGTCCAACCGCGGCGCGAGCCACTCACGGACACCCAGTTGCTGCTCACGATTACCGTCTGCATCTTCTTTGGCATGTATATGCTGGCAATGGCGGTTTGGGGCGGCGGATTCTTGCGGCCCCAGCAGCTGTTTGACATCTTCAATAACAATGCGTCGCTCATCATCGTCTCCTGTGGACTGACGATTGTGATGATCGCAGGCGGCATCGACATCTCTGTGGGCGGCATCACCGCGCTGGTGGTCATGGCCTGCGTGGTGCACATGGATGTGCACGGCGGCAATGTGTTCACAGCGCTCCTCTTGGCGCTGGGCATCGGGCTTGCGTTCGGGCTCGTCCAGGGATATCTGGTATCGTATTTGGAAATCCAGCCGTTCATCATCACGTTGGCGGGCATGTTCTTTGCGCGCGGCATGACGACCATCGTCAGCCTGGAGCCGCGCACGGCACAAAACGCGGGGTTTCTGGCGTTGAAGGACGCGCGCATCGAGATCCCCTGGCTTGGTTACACCGCAAAGAACGGCAGCCTGATTCCCGCCAGGCTGGAGATCGGCGTCATTGTCGCGTTGGTAGTGGTGGCTGCGGTCTTTGTGATCCTGAAAAGGACGCGGATGGGGCGCAACTTTTACGCGGTCGGCGGCAACCGCCAGAGCGCGCTGATGCTCGGCATCAACGTCAGGCGGACGCGGTTCTGTGCCTATCTGCTCTGTGGCCTGCTGGCCGGCATCGGCGGGTTCGTTTTCCTGATGCACACCGGCGCAGGCAATGCCACCAACGCCGCGGGGGCAGAGATGAACGCGATTGCGTCCTCGATCATCGGCGGCACATTGCTCACCGGCGGCGTTGGCAACGTCATCGGCACCCTGTTCGGCGTACTCACCCTGAACACCATCAAGTCGATCGTCGTCGCGTCAGGACTTCGCGAACCCTGGTGGCAAAGCATTACCACCGGCGCGATGCTGTGCTTTTTTATCCTGCTGCAGAGTGTGCTGCTTTCCAATCGCAGAAAGAGACGCTGACCGACTGTGCGACGGTGTGCGGCAAAGCGCGATGCGCGCAAACCCGCAGCATTTGGACAAAAAAACGGGCCAGGCCGCAAGCGGCAAGGCTCGTTTTGTGTAGGACATGGTCAGCGGGTACGGTTTGCACATGAGCTGATCAGCGCTGACCTGATAATTGTTCAGGTCGCTTTCGAAGCAGGACAGCTCGGCGCTTCATGTCAAGGGAGAATGCGGCCATCTTGAGCGTAATCCGGCTTCAATTTATTGGCTACGGCTGTTGCTGTTGTTGCTGGGCGGCGGCGCTTCCGCTGCCCGTGCTCGTGGCGCTGTTCGTCTGCTTGGGGAACGAGTACGGATTGTGCGACAGGCCGTCACGGACCATCATGCGCTCAAGGACCGTGATGTCCGCGCCGATGTCGCGGGCTTCGGATTCAAACATCTGATCCAACTGGCGTTCGAAAGCGAACACCAACTGGTCCACCATCTTCTCGATGTTGGCCTTGGAGGAAATGATGTTGTCACCCAGCACATTCTGCTTTTCCAGCACGCTATAGCTCTCCAGCAGTTTCAGCGTGGTTGGCAGGTAGTAGTTCATGAAGGTATGGATTTCCGAGCGCTTTGAAGGATTCTGCTTCACCAGCGCAAAGATGTTGCCGGTGATTTCCTCGATGCGGTGGATTTTCGCGCTGATGTCCTCGTCCTGTATGGCATCGTTCAGTTCGCGGATCCGGACGATCTTCTCCTGGTATTCATCCGCGGCTTTGGCGGCGGCGGGCTTCTGCTGTTCCACAGATGAGTGCGTTTCCGCATTGCGCTGCTTTTCGAACTTCTTGGTCAACTCATCCAGGTGCGACAAGGCCACGCGGCTGTCGGTGATGAACCAATCTTTCGCGCTGTCGATGTAGGCGTATTGCCCAAAATAACCCTGGTCAAGCATCTTCTGCAGGTCGTCCTTTGCCTCTTCGTATGTGCAGGGCATGGCCGCCGCGATGGCTGAGATGGGGACCACGGGCCTTGTGCCAATCACATTTGCGTATTTGTTAAATTTGCGTTCGCTGCCCTTCATTTTGCGGCTGTAGCCAAACAGGGCGGCGCCGCCGAGCAGCGCGAACAGGCCCACGAGCTTTCCGGAACCGAAGATGAATGCAGCGCCGATGGCGCACAGTCCCACGCTCATCCAGGAGATGGGCTTTCTGCGGCGCTGCTCCGGATCCTGAGACTTCTTGATCTTGTTGTACAGCATGATCAGCCCGATGGGCCACATGATGAACAACATCACAAAAACCGGGATCCACGACGGATCGAACTCATCCCTGGTTGTATAGCCATTTTCGTACCGGTCGCGCTGATTGCTCATTTCTCGCGTCTGCCCTCTCATATCGCACTTGATGTACAAAGTATAGCACAGGAATCCGCCAAGCGAAAGTCGAGAAAGATTAGAATATGTGAATAATCGTCTCATTTGGCGTTTGTGGCGCATGAAAGCGCAGGCGCGCAGCCACGCACGGGATGACGCGGCAGGGCCTGGGCTGCGCTTCAGCGGACGCGCCGGTTTTGCATGCTTGCAACCCGCACATCATTTGTGGTACAGTGTATTTGTGATAGTATGCCCAGTCTGTACGAATCGACCTGATAACAAATGGAGGGTTTTTGCGCGATGAACAGCAAGATCCATAACCCGCTTACCGATAGGCTGGCCAAGGCGCTGCTGTGCCTCAAGGACGAGGACGAATGCTATAAGCTGCTGGACGACCTGTGCACCATCCGCGAGATTCAGGACCTGGCCCAGCGGCTTGAGGTGGCGCGGATGCTGCGGGACCACGTGACCTATAACGAGATCGCCCAGACCACCGGCGTGAGCACAGCCACCATCAGCAGGGTGAACCGCTCGCTCAGCTATGGCGAAGGCGGCTACGACATGGTGCTGGACCGGCTGTCCGAGGGCCAGGCCAATGGTTGATCTCACGGGGCTGAACGCGCCGCAGCGGGATGCCGTGCTGACCACTGCGGGCCCGCTGCTGATCCTGGCCGGAGCCAGCAGCGGCAAGACGCGGGTGCTGACCCACCGCATCGCGCATCTGATCGATCAGGGTGTGCCCGCATACCAAATCATGGCCATCACATTCACCAATAAGGCCGCGCGCGAGATGAAGGAGCGCGTCGCCCATTTGAGCGGGGCCGCCGCGGACGAGGCATGGATCAGCACATTCCACTCCTCCTGTGCGCGCATACTGCGGCGCGACATTGAAAAGCTCGGGTACAAGCGCCAGTTTTCCATCTATGACGACGATGACCAGATGTCGCTGCTCCGCACCATCATCAAGGAGTTGGACCTGGACGACAAGCTGTATCCGCCCAGGGCCGCAAAGACCCTCATCTCCGACGCCAAAAACAAGCTGATGACGCCACTTGAATGGCACAAACAGCAGGGCGGCGACCTCAAGGCCAAGAAGTATTATGAGATCTTTTCGTTGTACGAAAAGCGGCTGAAGTCAAACGATGCGCTGGATTTTGACGATCTGCTGGTCAAGACACTGGAACTGCTGACCCAGCATCCGCCGGTGTTGCAGCATTACAAGGACCGGTTCCGCTATATCCTGGTGGATGAGTACCAGGACACCAACATGGCGCAGTATGAATTCGTGCGGTTGCTGGCCGCCGATCGCAGAAACATCTGCGTTGTGGGCGACGACGACCAGTCCATCTATGGCTGGCGCGGCGCGGACATCCGCAACATATTGGAGTTTGAGCGGGATTATCCCGACGCCAAAGTGATCAAACTGGAACAGAACTACCGCTCCACAGGCAATGTGCTGGATGCTGCGAACCAGGTCATCGCCCACAACCGCGGCCGCAAAGAAAAGGCGCTGTGGACAGACGCAGGCGCGGGCGAGAAGATCAGCCTGTACCGCGCCCAGGATGAACGCGATGAGGCCGCGTGGGTGTGCGCGCAGTTGCGGCGTCTGAAGAGCCAGGGCATGCCCTATGGCGCCGCCGCGGTCTTGTATCGGACCAACGCCCAGTCCCGCGCGCTGGAAGAGGCGTTCCTGCGTTCGGGCGTGCCCTACCAGATCGTCGGCGGCATCCGCTTCTACGAGCGGAAGGAGGTGAAGGACCTCCTCGCCTTCCTCCGCATCCTCGTGAACCCCCGCGACGACGCCAGCCTCGAGCGGATGCTCGAGGCCCGGCCCATGGGCGTGGGCGCGCGCACGCTGGCGAAGATCCGGGACCATGCCGAAACGCTCGGCGTCCCGGCGTTCGGGCTCCTCGCCTCCGACCGCCTCGGGTCGATGCCGGGGGCGACGGCGAAGGTCCTGTCCTTCGGCCGCCTCTGCCGGCGGCTCGGGGAGCT
>JAVBTW010000012.1:0-19356 GCA_031555975.1 Eubacteriales bacterium | reverse complement strand
TTTGTCCTCGCGGGAAAACACGACGCCCTCGCCCTGCGCCCCGTCGCGCAAGGTGGTGTCCAGCACTTCGATTCGCTGCATGTTATCGGGTCACCTCCGGATGAGCACTATTGTAGCAAGTCCGCGGCTGGTTGTAAAGCGATGTGTGCAGTCGGTCTGCGATGCCGACAAATCCCATTCCGCGCCGCGCTTGTAAAAACCCCATCGTTGTGTTAAACTAAACGGCGAAAAGGATGTGGGTCACATGCCGAAATACCCGATTACGACCTATCCCTGGAGCGGCGAATACCAGCCGCGCGCGGAGGCCGTCGTGGAGCTTTCAAAGGACGCGCTGCAGGTGAAAATGACGGCCTGGGAGCCTTCCATCGTCGCGGCTGAAACCCGCACCGGCGGCGCGGTCTGCAGGGACAGCTGCCTGGAGTTTTTCTTTATGCCCACGCCGGTCGAGGACGACCGCTACATCAATGTTGAGTGCAACTGCATCGGTGTGATGCACATTGGCGTGGGCTCGGGCCGCCACGGCCGCGCGGTGCTCACCGACCAGCCGGACGGCATCGAGCCGGTGCTGAGCATCGTCGCGGGCAGCAAGTGGTCCGTGCGCTATGATTTGCCCTTGGTCTGGATCCGCAGCATGTTCCCCGGATTCGATCCCGGACCAGGCACGATCATCAAGGGCAATTTTTACACCTGCGACGAGACGATCCACCCGCACTTTGGCTGCGCGTTTGACGTCGTGGCGGAAAAACCTGACTTTCACAGGCCGGAGTGCTTTGGAGAGATCGAGCTGTAGTTACGAATGAAAGGATACCCACGCAACATGAACATCGCTGTAGCCGGGCTGGGCTATGTGGGGTTGGCCAATGCCGTCCTGCTCAGCCAGCAGAACAGGGTCTTTGCCGTGGACGTGATCAGGGAAAAAGTTGACCTGATCCAGGCCGGGAAATCGCCCATCGCGGATCGAGAGATCGAAGAATACCTCGCCACGCGCGAGCTGGACCTTCACGCAACGCTGGACGCGGATGCCGCGTACCGTCAGGCGGATTGCATCTTTATCTGTACGCCCACCAACTACGATCCCGTGAAGAATCACTTTGACACCTCATCCGTCGAGCAGGTGGTCCACCGTGTGATGGCCGTGAACAAGAACGCCATCATGCTGATCAAGTCCACCGTGCCGGTCGGCTACACGCGCCACATTCGGGAAAAGCTGGGCTGCCCGAATCTGTTGTTCAGCCCCGAGTTTCTGCGGGAGGGTAGCGCCTTGTACGATTGCCTGCACCCCAGCCGGATCATCGTGGGCCGTCCCGATGGCGATGCGCGGTTGGACGCCGTGGCGCGGCAAATCGCGGATCTGTTGGCGCAAGGCGCCGCCGATCAAAATCCGCCGGTGCTGATCATGGACTTGACCGAAGCCGAGGCAGTCAAACTGTTTGCCAACACCTACCTGGCGCTGCGGGTCTCTTACTTTAATGAGCTGGACAGCTACGCGGAGGTGCACGGCCTGAACTCGCGCCAAATCATCGAAGGCGTGGGTCTGGATCCGCGCATCGGCACCCACTACAACAACCCCTCCTTCGGGTATGGCGGCTATTGCCTGCCCAAGGACACCAAGCAACTGCTGGCCAACTACCAGGACGTGCCCGAAAACATCATCGGCGCTATCGTGGAAGCCAACCGTACCCGAAAGGACTTTATCGCCGAGCGCATCCTCAAGAAGGCGGGCTATTACGAGCCTTCTGGCCCCTACGACGCGGGCAAGGAGCGGCGCGTGGTCGTGGGCGTGTACCGGCTGACGATGAAGGCCAACAGTGACAACTTTCGGCAGAGCAGCATTCAGGGCGTCATGAAGCGCGTGAAGGCAAAGGGCGCGGAAGTCATCATCTTCGAACCCACGCTGACGGATGGCAGCACATTCTTTGGCAGCCGCGTGGTCAACGACCTTGACGCGTTCAAGGCGCAGTCCGATGTGATCGTCGCCAACCGATACAGCATGGACCTGAAAGACGCCATGGACAAGGTTTACACCCGAGACCTGTTTTTCCGGGACTGAACCACTCCGCGAGCGCGGGAAACGCCCGCAGCCCTTGCCATTTCCAGCGCATTTCCTTCGCAACACTAAACGCAAAGGAGAACCCCCATATGAAGAAAGCAGCCCTGTTCCTTGCCCTCGCGATGATCCTGACCTGGGTCCCCGCGCTCCCCGCGTCCGCGCAGATGGTTTCGGAGGCGGAGTTTGCCGTGCTGGTCTATATGTGCGGCACAGACCTGGAATCGCGCTATGGCTCGGCCACAAGCGACCTGTCCGAGATGATCAACGCGGGGATGCCCGCAGACGGCTCGGTGTGCGCGCTGGTGCAGACCGGCGGCGCGAAGCAGTGGCAAAACGATGTGGTGCCCCAGGACCACACTGAACGGTTCCTGATCACCGATCAGCTCTATTCGCTGAACGCGGGGCTGAGCCAGTTGGACATGGGCGCCCCCGAGACGCTGCAGGATTTTCTTACGTTCGCGTTTGAGAATCTGCCAGCAAAGCGGTATGGACTGGTGCTGTGGGATCACGGCTCCGGATCCACCGGCGGCGTTTGCTACGACGAGCGCACCAAGCACGCCCTGTCGAATGAGGACGTGCGCAATGCGATCTCAGGCGCGGTGCGGGGTCGCAACATCCAGTTTGATTTCATTGGGTTCGACGCGTGCTTGATGGCCACATACAGCATGGCCGAGACGCTGAAACCCTTCACCCATTACATCTATGCCTCGGAGGAACTGGAACCCGGCAGCGGATGGAGCTATGACCGGGTGCTGGACTCGCTGGGCAAAAAGGCATCCATGCCGGCCGATCAGCTGGGCACGGTGGTTGTGGATAGCTTCATCCAGTCCGCACTGTCCGCAAATCCCAACGATTATGTGACCATGTCCGTCATCGACACCGCAAAGCTGGATGCGCTGCGCCAGGCAGTGGACGGTTTTGGCAAGGCCATGAAGGGCCAGCTGGACGCGGGCAACTTCGCGAAAATCAGCCGCGCCCGCGCGGGCATGCGCGCGTTCGGCGAATATGCCAACGCCGAAACCGATATGATCGACATTCAGACCCTGGCCGTGGGCTGTAAGGAGATCGTGCCCAACGAGGCGCGCGTGCTGTACAACGCGGTGCAGGACGCGGTCATCTATCACATGTCGAGCGCGGCGGAAAAAAGCACCTGCGGCATGTCGATCCTGGTCCCCTACCGAACCGCAGGTTCGGCGTCCGCCTATCTGGGCAGCTACGATGCCCAGAATACCACGCCGGATTACGATGCGTTTATCAAGGCCTACGTCAACCAGATGCAAGGCGGCAGCTACAACTTCACCCCGGGCCAGGTCCAAACGGTGCAGGTCAACGGCTCCAGCGAGGCGGATCAAGACTGGATAAGCGAGCTGCTGAGCGGCAATGATTCGGGCATGGGCACCGGTGGCGTACTGAGCCAGTTGCTGGGCGGCCTGGGCGAGACCAGCAGCAGCACATCGGGGCAGTCCACAGGCGGCACATTGGAGGACCTGCTGGGCGGGCTGTTGGGCGGCGGCGATGCGAACGACAGTGTCCAGACGCAATCCGGCACGGGCAGCGCCATCGAAGGCGCACTGGGCAGTCTGCTTGGCGGGGGCGGGGGCGGTCTGCTGGGTGATCTGTTCGGTTCCGGATCCGACAATGGTGAATACGGCTCCATGCAGGCTGACCAGATGCAGACGGTGGACGACGACTGGAACGAAGCAACACAAACCGACACTGGGCTGACCCAGAATCACTATGAGTCCATCGTCGCGAACCACAGCGCCTATGCCGTGCAACTGAGCCAGTCGGATCTGCAGAACCTGAGCTATGTCGAGGCCAGCCTGATGATCGCCGCGCCTGACCAGTTCAAGCAGGAGTACGGGGACACCACATTCTTTGACTTGGGCAGAACCCAGAATGTGCATGTGGACTGGGAGAGCGGCCAGGTGCGCGGCTTGTTTAACGGCAATTGGCCGACGCTGAACGGGCGCATGGTGCCCATGATCGACCAAACTGTGACCCAGGACTACGTTCGAAGCGCCATCCCCGCGCTGATCAACGACAAGCAGCAGTACGTCGTGGTCGCGTTCAACAAGGAAAACCCCGGCGGCGTGATCGTAGGCTACAGCGAAGGCTACGACGAAAACGGCAATCCTGCCCGCGGCTATCAGTCGTTCAAGCAGGGCGATGTGGTGGCTCCGATCTACAACCTGATCTATTGGGACCAAAACGGAACCCAACAGCAGGAGCCGTTCGTGGGCGAGAACATCATCCTGGACCAGGCGGGCTTGACGTTCAGCTACGCGCCGGTGGAGTCGGGCGATTACTATTATTGTTTCGTGTTGAACGATGTCTATGGCGGCACCCACTACACGGATTTCACGCAGATGGAGTTTTGAGGAGGGCATCCGAAATGGAGTACACACTGAAACAGCGCCAGGACACCCCAGCCATCGGCTATGCGTTCGTGACCACACCGTTCAATCAAGAGATCGGTCAGGCCTGGGACCGTGTGCACCAAAACGGCGACTTCCAGCGGCTGACCGGCAAGTCAAAGCACATGGAAAACTTCGGGCTGTGTATCATGGATCCGGATCTGCCCGAGGGTACGTTCCGCTACATGATCGCCTTCGATCATGACGATACGAAACCCGTGGACCCCGACATGACGACGTACGTGATCAAGGGCGGCGCGTACGCGGTGTTCCGCTGTCCGTCAATGGAGGAGATCTCTGATACATTCAGGCGCATCTACGACGAGTGGTTCAAGACCGCCGAGTATGAGTACGACGCGGACCGGCCCGCGGATTTTGAATACTACTACATGAGTGGCGATTGTGTGGGCTGCGATATCTATGTGCCTGTGAGGCAGAGGCCATAGGGAGGGAAGCCGCTTTTGTGCGAATCCGTCGCGCTGACATTGTAGGCAAAACGAAGGACCTCCCCCGCCGGCCAGCGACGTCCGTGCATGGAACGTCCGCCGCTGCGGGGGAGGTCCTTCGCTGCGCTCAGGATGACGGAGTGGTGGGAGGAAGGCGCTTTCGCCCAGTGCTGCTGCAACGAAAGCGCCGCAAGCGCGAGGGTGTTCAAATCGACATGGATCACCGCGAAGCGCGCAGTAAGCCCAAAGCAACATAGAGCACCGCGACGCGCGATGGCAGTCAAGAGGGTTGCATCCCTCTGGCAGGGGCCCTAAGGGGGCAGCGCCCCCTTAGCCGCGGATTTCCATCCAAATCTTGTCGTACATCTCCATGTCCGCGCTGATGTCAGCAAAGAACTCACACCGATCCACCACGGCCTGCGTTGGGTTCAGGGTTTCGTTCGCCTTTTCCTCATCGGACATGTTGTCCACAACCGCCTGGATCGGCGTGGAATAGTAGATGTAATCCATATTCCGGCGCGCCACGTCCTCGCGGCACATGAAATCGATGAACTCCATGGCGGCGTCCACATTCTGGCTGCCCTTGGGGATGCACATGCCGTCCACCCACACATTGCTGCCCTCTTCAGGCACCACGAACCGCAGGCTCTCGTTTTCGCTCATGGCGTACAGCGCATCGCCAGACCACATCAGCGCCATGGCGGCCTCGCCCGCGATCATCTTATCCTTGGTCTCGTCCACCAGATACCCCTTCACAATGCCGTCGGCTTTTTGCTTTATCAAGGCCTGCTTGGCCTCATCAAGCTGCGCCGGGTCCTTGGTGTTCATGGAATAGCCCAGCATCTTCAGCGTCACGCCCAGCGCGTCGCGGATGGAATCCAGCATGAACACGTCCTTTTTGTATGCGGGATCAAACAGGCTGTGCCAGCTGACGATGTCCTCGTCCACATATTCGGTGTTGTACAGAATGCCCACGGTGCCCCACATGTAGGGAACGGAATACTCGCCGGTCGGGTCGTAGGACGGGTTGATGAACGTCGGAATGACGCCCGCCGCGTTGGGCATCTTCAAAATATCCAGCTTTTCCAGGCCGCCTTCGCGGATCATGCGCTCAATGATATAGTCGGACGGGAAAATGACGTCATACGTGCCGGCCCCTGCGGACAGCTTGGCGTACATCTCCTCGTTGGTGGTGAAGTTGGCGTATTTCACCGTGTGCCCAGTCTCCTGCTCGAAGTCGGAGATGACGGACTCGTCGATGTAGTCATACCAGTTGAACACCGTCAGCGTCGCCGCCGAGGCGATGGCCCCAAAGCCATGGGACAGGACCAGCACCAGGCACAGCGCAAGGATCATCTTCTTCATCGTGAAATACCCCCTCTAATGCGTGTGTATATCAAGAAACGTACTCCAGGGAGGAGCGTTTGTTGATGATGATCAGCAGGACCAGCACCGCCAGGAACATCAAGGTGGACAGTGCGTAGATCGTAGGCTCAATGCCTTTTCTGGCGGCGGAGTAGATGATCATGGACAGGTTTTTGTCTGTGGTCGAGGTGAAGTAGCTGATGACGAAATCGTCCAGCGACATCGTGAAGCTGAGCAGCGCGCCGGTCACCACTCCTGGCATGATCTCGGGCAAGATCACCTTGCGCACGGCCCGCATGGGCGTACACCCGAGATCGAGCGCCGCCTCATAAAGGTTCACGTTCATCTGCTTGAGCTTGGGCAGCACGGAAAACAGCACATAGGGCGTGTCAAACGCGATGTGAGCCAGCAACATCGTGCCGGCGCCCAGCGACAGACTGAAGTGCTGTCCAAAGATCGCGCCTACCCGCGCAATCAGCCCAAACACAAACACGAACATCAACATCAGCGATACGCCCGTCACGATGTCCGGCGTGGTCATGGGCAAATAGGACACGTTGATGATGGCGGCAGCACGCTTTTGTTTCATGGCGTGGATGCCGATGGCGGCCAGTGTGCCCAGCACCGTCGCCACGACGGTCGCGATCACCGCGATGGTCAATGTCAGCCACAACGCGTTCAGGATTGCCGGGGTATGGGCCAGCTTTTCGTACCAGTCCAACGTGAACCCACCCCACTTTGCGCGGGATTTTGACGCATTGAACGACAGCACGATCATCACGACGATGGGCGCGTACAGGAACACCAGCAGCAGCCCGAGGTAGGTGCCCTTGAAAAACTTCTTCACCACGCGCCGCCCCCTTCCTGCTTGGCCTCAGCTTGGTTCAGGAACCCGATCGAGATAAAGATCAGGACCATCATGATCAGGCTCAGCGCAGACCCGAAGTTCCAGTCGTTGGCCTCCAGGAACTGGCGCTCGATGATGTCGCCGAACAGGAAAAAGTTGCCGCTCCCGAGCAACCGCGAGATGGCGAATGTGGTCACGGCGGGCATGAACACCATCGTGACGCCCGAAATGACGCCAGGGACCGACAGCGGGAACACCACTTTGAGAAACACGTTCGCCGGGTTCGCGCCCAGATCCTCGGCCGCCTCGATCACGCGCCGGTCCATCTTTTTCAGCGACGTGTAGATGGGCAGAATCATGAAGGGCACGAAGTTGTAGACCATGCCCAGCAACACCGCGCCTTCGTTGCCGATCAACTCCAGCCGCTCAAAGCCCAGCGACACCAACAAGTTGTTGATGATGCCGCGGTCTTCGAGCAAGGTCATCATGGCATAGGTGCGCAGCAGGAAGTTCATCCACATCGGAAGCAGGATCAGCACGAACAATGCCTGGTTCTTCTCAAAGTCCTTGCTGGCGAGGAACGCGGCCGCCGGATAGCCCACCAGCAGACAGATCACCGTGCAGAAGAACGCCAGATACAGGCTGCGCCACAGCACACCCAGATAGACGGGGCTGAAAAACTCCGCCATGTTCGCCACCGACAAGGACCCATCCTTGGCCGTGAACGCGAAATACAGCATGAACAGCAGCGGCATCAGCGTGAACATGATCATCCACACCACATAGGGCGCCGCGAACCAGCTTCGCTTCATGCCTTCGCCTCCTTGTGCATGATGTGGATGTTGAACGGCACGATGGTCAGCCCCACGCGGCTGCCAATGGGCTGCATGGTGGTGGAGTGCACCTTCCAGGTGTAACTGCCGGTGTCCACCAGCATCTCATAATGCACACCCTTGAAAATCACGCTCGTCACATCACCGGCCAATTGGCCCACGTCCTCGCCCACGATCATCACGTCCTCGGGCCGGACCACGATGTCCACAGGCTCGTCCTTTTCAAAGCCAGTGTCCACACACTCAAACTCCAGCCCCAGAATCTGGACCAGTTCGTCCTGCATCATGATGCCTTCGAGGATGTTGCTGTCGCCGATAAAGTCCGCAACGAACGCGTTTTCCGGCTCGTCGTAGATGTGCTTGGGCGTGCCGATCTGTTGTATGTTGCCCTTGTTCATGACCACGACGGTGTCCGACATGGTCAGCGCCTCTTCTTGGTCGTGGGTCACATAGATAAAGGTGATGCCGACCTCCTGCTGCATGGCCTTCAGCTCCAGCTGCATCTCGCGCCGCAGCTTCAGGTCCAGCGCGCCCAGCGGCTCGTCCAACAGCAGCACTTCCGGCTCGTTCACCAGCGCGCGCGCGATGGCGATGCGCTGCTGCTGGCCGCCGGAGAGCTGATCGACCATGCGCTTTTCATAGCCCTCCATCTTGACCAGCTTTAACATGCGCTTGATCCGCCGATCCGCCTCGGCCTTGGGCACTTTTTTCAGCTTCAGCCCAAAGGCGATGTTGTCGTACACGTTCAGGTGGGTGAACAGCGCGTACTTTTGAAACACCGTGTTCAGCGGCCGCTTGTATGGCGGCATGTCGGCGATGTCTTTGCCGTTAAACAGCACTTGGCCATCGTCCGGGTATTCGAAACCGCCGATGATCCGCAGCATCGTGGTCTTGCCGCAGCCGGACGGACCCAGCAGCGTCAAGAATTCGCGCTTGTTGATGTACAGGTTGATGCTGTCCAGCGCCTTTGCGCCGTCAAAACTCTTCGTGATGCCCACCAGGTTGATGAGCGCGTTTTCCTTTGACATGTGCATTTCCCCCAATGAATTCGTACAGTGCTTCGAAAGAACCCCGCAAAACGACTTGGGGTCCAGGGGATCATCCCCTGGCGGCTAAAAAGTCGGCGGTGTGGCGACCCACAAAAAACGAGCGGTGATCTTGCCGGTATTCATGATTTGGTGCGCCTGTGTAGGCGCGAAGCAAAACGACTCGTCCTTGCGCGCCCTGACGGTCCGGTCTCCGATCGCGATGGTGACGGCGCCTTGGAGCAGATAGCCGAACTCTTCGCCCTCATGCGGGTCTTGCAGCTCGGTTTCGCCGCCCGGGCCCAGTTCCACCAGGATGGGTTCCATGCTGTTCTTCTGGGCATTCGGGACCAGCCAGCGTATGGAGCCGCGGAGTCCCTCTTCGTCCAGCTTCACGGACATGTCGTCCTCGCGAAACACGATCTTTTTTTCTTTCTGCTCCGAAAAAAACTGGGGCAGGTCCGTGCCCAGGCATTCCAACACGTCGATCAGGGTCGCGATGGATGGAGACGTCAGATCGCGCTCCAACAGCGAGATGAATCCCTTGGACAGCTCACAACGGTCCGCAAGCTCCTCCTGGGTCAATCCCCGCTGCAACCTCAGCTGTTTGATCTTCGCCCCGATCCGCACTTCGCGCACCCCCATTTCCGCCGCGTCAGTTTAGAAACACTAAACATGCAAACGATATATATTAAACCACCTGCATGTGGCCGTGTCAATATATCGGGACAAATGTGCAGTGTTAATTTTTTCTCTGCAGCAGGGCTGATGGCGGGTATCGAGTCTGAAAAGTGATGTACACACACATCGACCGTATGGTATACTCACCATATCAAATGATAGATGGAGGGCTGTGCATGGTCGAATCAAGGTGTGGGCTTCACTGTACGGGGTGTGGGTGGAAGGAGAGCCATGGTTGCGGCGGCTGTATTGAGACGAACGGACATCCATTCCATGGGGTGTGTCCCGTGGCGGTTTGCTGTCAGGAGAAGGAGCTGGCGCATTGCGGAGCGTGTGAGATGATTCCGTGTGCGCTGCTGATGAGTTACAGCTGTGACGCGGAGCATGGGGACACGCCGCACGGCGCGCGGATTGAGCAGTGCAAAGTGTGGGCGCGCGGCGACTAGCCTACCCGCGTGAGCGCAGTGGGTGTCCAGAGGGGTTCAATCCCTTGGGCAAGTGTGCAGAAGCGGCGTTCTCGCTTTCTCTCTCAGCACGACCTTCACTCCCTTTGCTTTATTCTCTTTCTATTCGACTTCCGCTCAATTTCCCCTTTTGGTTTTCTTGCATTCTCCATTTTTTAATATAACAAAACCCGCATCTGTGTCGTGATGTGGGTTTGTTGATGGGTTGACCCCCTCCGGTCCTGACGGGCCGGAGGGGGCAGTTCATTGATCGCAGGTACTTAGAACTCCACTTTCTTTCCGCTGTACGCGCACTTCAGCAGTTTTGCCATCTGATCGGCGTCGATCGGCCTTGGGTTGCTGCCGGTGCAGGCGTCGCCGACGGCGAGTTCGGCGATAGTGTCCAACTTCTCCAGGAACTCGCCGTCGTCCACGCCGAAGGCCTTCAGCGTCTTGGGGATGCCGAGCTGGCCGTTGTAGGTGTCGATCTTCGCGATCAGGCCGTCCACCAACTCGGCGTCGGTCGTGCCTTTGATCCCAGCATAGCGGGCGATGTCCGCATATCGCGCCTCGGCGTTCTCTCTGTTGAACTGAATCACGTAGGGCAGGTAGATCGCGTTGGCGCAGCCGTGCGGAATGTGGCCCGTGCTGAACGCGGCGCCGGTCTTGTGGGCCATGGAGTGCACGATGCCGAGCAGCGCATTGGAAAACGCCATGCCCGCCAGGCACTGGGCATAGTGCATCTGCTCGCGGGCGTTCGCCTCGCCATCGTAGGACGCGGGCAGATGATCAAACACCATCTTGATCGCTTTGAGCGCCAACGGATCGGTGAACACGCTGTTGGCGGTGGACACATAGGCCTCAATGGCGTGGGTCAGCGCGTCCATGCCGGTGTGGGCGGTCAGCATCTTGGGCATGGTTTCTGCAATTTCCGGGTCCAGAATCGCCACGTCGGGCGTGATGTTGTAGTCTGCCAATGGGTATTTGACGCCCTTGTGATAATCCGTGATGACCGAAAACGCGGTCACTTCCGTCGCCGTGCCGGACGTGGACGGAACCGCCGCAAACCGTGCCTTGGTTCGCAATTCGGGGAAGTTGAACGGGACGGTCAGCTGTTCGAACGTCGTGTCCGGATACTCATAAAACGCCCACATGGCCTTCGCCGCATCGATCGGCGACCCGCCGCCAATGCTGACAATCCAATCGGGCTGGAACGCGGTCATGGCGGCCGCGCCGTTCATCACGGTCTCAACCGACGGGTCCGGCTCCACATTTTCAAACAGCCGCACCTCCATTCCGGCAGCCTTCAGATTGTCTACCACCTTGTCCAGAAACCCAAATTTCTTCATCGAGCCGCCGCCAACCACGACGATCGCCCGCTTGCCCTTCAATGTCTTTAGCACTTCCAGCGAACCTTTTCCATAATACAGATCCCTCGGCAGCGTAAACCTTCTCATCACTTTGTCCTCCTCTTGATCGCTCCAAAGATTGATATTTTTTTGTCAATCCTGCTTTGTTTATTATAAACGCGCACACGAAGGACGTCAAGCGCCGCGCGCTTAACAAAAAACCTGTGCTAAACGGACCATATCGATCCGATTAACACAGGTCATGCAAAGCATCGATGTTGCGAGTTTACACAGTGCCCGGTTGCGCACAATTGGCGCTGAGCAATTGTGCAGCCTGTCAAATTGATAAATTTTTATCAATCATGGAATTTGATGGTGATGCTGCCCGTGCCGCTGCGCAGATTCAGGCGATTGGGCGCGTCGGTTGGGTTCGTGAGCTCGGGTGAGATTTTGACAGCGCCGATGTCGGCCTTGGCATCCACATCATACTGTGCGCGGGATTGGGCCAGGACCAGGTCAATGCTGCCCACATCCGAACGGACGCTGATGTCACCAGAGAGGTCGGCGCTGCCCTTTACGCTGCCGACGCTTGAGACGGCAGTAAGCGCCTCAACAGTCTCGACATCCGAAAGATGGATGCCGCCGACGCCAGTTTTGAGCTCCGCTCTCACGGCCTGGCTGTTGTTCAGATACACGCTGCCCGTGTCCGCATAGACAGTCAATTGGTCCGTGCTGCAATCCCACATCTCGACTTTGCCGGTGGACGCTGCTGCTGACATTGCGGACGCTGACAGGTTGCGCAACTGCAGATCACCCACATCGCCGCGCACATTGATGCGCTCCAATTTGACGTCTCTCGGCACTGTCACCGTCATTTTATTCGCGCTGCCACCATAGAATCCGATGCCTGAGATGGACATGATGTTTTCTGTGCCGCTATCATATACGCGCAATACATTGCCGTCGAGTTCATAGCCCGGTTCACCGGTCTCGTATTGCGCATCTACGGAAAACGCGCTGCCCGACACCACGCGCACATCCGCCATTGACGTGTGCACATCCAGCTCAGTGAACTGAATCGACTCGGCAACGCTTAGGTTGACCGGGTCGCGCGTCACACCGCGTGGGGTACCATGATCCCAATACACCGCCGTACTTCCACCCATCGCATACCCGGCGACAGACAGCACCAAACCCACTGCCATCATGGTGAGCATCGACTTGGCGAACGGTCCCCTTTTCATGTCAGACGGCCCCCTTTCGTTTCCAAGGGTTGCGCAGCTTGCGCACGATCCAACCACTGCACTTGAATACTTGGCGAAAACCGCCCTGCAAAACACGGACGGACGGCTGGAACAGCAGCGCGCCACCGCCAAGCGCCACCAGTCCGGTACCGACAAAGTAAAGCGCTGTCGCAAACTCCCGCCACATCAACAGAGAGCCGGTGAACAGACTGAAAACACCGCAGATCACCAGGCTCGCACTGACCAGCATCGGCAAAAACACGACGATGATCATCACCAGCAGCAGCGAGAACACCACCGCCAGCAAGCCGATCAACAAGCCAAAGCCAGCCGCTGCCAACCCCGCCAAGACCGGCGAAGCCAGAATCACCAAACCCCACGTCCACCAACGCCAACCGCGCTTGCCCGGTGCAGTCCCACCCTCTTCGGACGAAGTCGCCGCGCGCCTGGTCGCGCCCATCTCTGAGCGCAACTGGTCCGCCAACTGGCGAGGCGTACCCAGTTGCAACATGACCGTCTGCTCGTTCTCCGCGCCTGCGTCGTCAAAGTACTCCATATAAAACCGCATCGCACTGTCGCGCTCCGCCACGGGCATGTCCATCAGATGCCTGTGTAGCTCGGACAAGTAATCCCCCTTGTTCATGGCTCCATCCCCCCAAACAGGATTTGTACGACAGAGGCCTCAAACGCGGCCCACTCCCGCCGATGCGCAGCTAGTTTGTGCTCTCCGCCCGGCGTGATGCGGTAATAGCGCCGGTTGCGCCCCTGAAATGGCTGATCATAGGCCTCCAGGCATCCGTCCTGCTGGAGCCTTCGCAGAACCGGGTACAGCGTCGATTCCGACACTTCGAATGCTTGTTTGATCCGCTGGGTCAACTCATAACCATAGGTCTCGCCCCGGGCCACAATGGCCAGTACACAGGCGTCCAACAGCTGTGCGCTGATGGGAAAGCTCAAGAATACTCACCTCCGTGCAATATCATCTCTACAGCAATATTATATGTTGTATAATATTGATTGTCAAGAGGTATGCGCAAACATTTTTTGAATACGAATGGGCCATCCGTTATCAAAGCCCCACCGCGATGTCATCCTGAGCACAGCGAAGGACCTCCCTCACCGCAGCCGCTCTCCCACTTGGGAGAAACGTCGCCTGCGGGCGAGGGAGGTCCTTCGCTGCGCTCAGATTAACAGCGCGGGAGCAGTGTGTGGTGGCGTGGCGGAACAGTGACCCCGTGTTGGTCGAATGCCATCGCGGATTGACGTTGCGCCCGCCTGCCTTACCCGACGCCCAACTGCTTCGCGGCCGCCTCCCAGTAGGGTTCCGGCACGGGCGCAGGTGCTTCCAACTGCGACAGCTTGCGCGCAAGGTCCATGATCTCTTCAAGGCGGTCGTGTCCGGTGCGAATGGAATTGATGACGCCTCGCGTGTAGACGCCGCCCATCTCCTGCAAGCCGCTGCCCTCATAGCGCCTCAGCTCTGCCAGCCGGTCGTACTCCACATTGAGCATGCGAGCGATCCAACGCCCCTCCTCACAGCGGATGATGGCGAATTGCGCGCGGCCCTGACCGTTTGCGTGAATCCCGACGGCGCCCGGGTTGATCAATTGCTTGCCGTATGCCTCATAGCGGTACTGTAGATGCGTATGGCCGGTGAGGACAGCCATCTCATCTACACTCCTGAGCAGACTGTCCGCCGCCTCGGTGCCGGGAAAAATGCGACCCGTGGTGCTCCGCGGCGTACAATGGCACATCAAAACAGGCGGGCAGCCGGGGATGTCGATTCGGGCCGTCATCGGCATGGATCGCAGGAACGCAAAATCGTCCTCGGTCAGGTTTTGATAGGTATACAGCAGCGAGCCATGGCACGAATGCGTGGACCAGTCCTCATCCGGATTGTCGCGATGGGCCAACTGATATTCCTCGCGATTGCCGCGCACAAACCAGCACGGCTTCAGCGACGCCCACTCGCGCAGCACGGAAAGCGCGGCGTGGGGATCTGGACCATCGGAGATCAAATCGCCCAGAAACGCGAAACCCTCCGCGCCCAGGTGCTTGGCATACGCAAGCGACGCCTGCAGCGCGCTCAGGTTGCTGTGGATATCGCTGAAAACCGCTATTCTCATGGGCTTATACCGTCCATTTCCCTCTCGTTAGTTGAATGATACTTTATGCTTGTAAAGCGCATTCTAACGGAAAGGTAAAGAAGCAGTTGACAATCAATAATTGACAATTGGCTGACAAAGAAGGCCCGGTCATCCTGTGCTGCTCGCATCTCTCCGCCGTTCATCCCGAGGCTGCCATGGCGGATGACAGCTGTCCTTCATGCGAAGGGGCGAGCCTTGCGGCCCGCCCCGGTGTGATGATTGTCTTTAGTCCAACAACTTTAGCGTCACGTTGAGCTTGATCTCGTCGTAGCCGCCCAGGTTCTGGCTGGACCTGCCGCTGCGGCCGCCGTAGTTGCCGTACGGGTTGTTGCCGAAGAAGCCACCAAAGGGATCGGTGAAGTAGCTGCCGTCGCTGCTGCCGTCGCCGCTGCCGCTGTCGGGCGTGACGGAGAAAGATTGCGCGGACTGCTGCTGGCCCATCAGCATGGCCACGTTCTTGTAGCGGACCACGGTCACTTCGACGGTGTCGCCTTCCTGGTGCTTATCCAGCTCCGAGGTCAGCTCCTGCAGCGTCTTGACGCGCACACCGTCCACGGCGGTGATGAAGTCGTAGGCTTGCATGCCCGCGTCGGCCGCCGGACTGCCGGGGTTCACGGTGTAGACCATGACGCTGGCCGGCGGGTAGTTGTTCATGGGTTCGTCCGGGCCAGAGTAGTTGGTCACGGTGACACCCATCTGGGGCCGGATGACCTTGCCGTGCTCAATCAGGTCATTGACGATCGGCTCCGCCACGTCCATGGGGATCGCGAAGCCCAGGCCCTCATAGGTTCCGGTGTTGTAGTAGGCATAACTGCCGCCCGCATACTTCAGCGTGTTGATGCCGATCAGCCTTCCGTTTACGTCGAACAGGCCGCCGCCGCTGTTGCCGCTGGAAATGGCTGCGTCGTGCTGGATGTAGAGGATCTTGCGCGTGGCGTTGGTGGACTGCACATCGCGCTGCAGCGCCGAGATGATGCCCGAGGTCACGGTGTTGGCGAGGATCTCGCCGCCCGGATTGCCGATGGCGATGACGGTGGAACCGATGGGCATGCCGTTCGCCTGGCCAATGGTGCAAGGCACCAATCCTTCGCTCGATTCGACCTTCAGCACCGCCAGGTCGGTGGACTCATCGCTGCCGACCAACTGGGCGTCGGCCTTCTCACCCGAAGGCAGGATGACCTGATAGGACGAGCCGCCATCCACCACATGGTAGTTGGTCAGAATGTAGCCGCCGTCACGGACGACGACGCCTGACCCCTGGCCAATCATCTCTTCCGTCGTTTCGGCAGTCTGTCGGTTCCAGCTCTGTTCGGTCGTGATGACGCCGACGACCGATTTTTGCGTGTTGGCCGCAACGGCGATCGCCGGATTCGTGTCGACGATCGCGGGGGCATCCGCACCTGTCGCCGCGGCGCTGGTGATGATGGCGACCGCCATAATCAAGGCCAGCACCAATGCACTGCCTGTAAAGCCTCTGTTCTTCTTCATAATTGCACCTCCGTTTTGATCTTGGCTATATCATAACAGATGATATTCGATAATTCGTGAACGAACCGTGAACAGTGACTTCCGAATTTTGGGTTTTGTGTAAATTCCGATGAGGGGTGAGGGCTTGACATTCTACCCCTCATCTGCTATGATACCCACGATCGAAGCCATGAAGGCGGTGCCGCTGAAGAATCACGCGGCTGTCTTTGTGGTATTTTTTTGTTAGCGAGGGTTAATATCGATGAAAATCACCGTCAAAAACCTGGTTCTGGCCGCGCTGTGCTTGGCGCTGGCGCTGCTGCTTCCTTTCCTGACTGGCCAGATCCCGCAGATTGGGAGCATGATCTCGCCGATGCACATCCCGGTGCTGTTGTGCGGCTTCCTGTGCGGCGGGCCGCTGGGCGCCCTGGTTGGCGCCATTGCACCGCTGCTGCGAAGCGCCATCTTTGGCATGCCGCCCATGTTCCCCACCGCGACTGCAATGGCGTTTGAGCTGGCGGCTTACGGCTTTCTTGCGGGCCTGCTCTACAAACGGCTACCCAAGCGGGTTCCCTACATCTATGTTTCGCTGATCTTGGCAATGTTGGGCGGACGCTGCGTTTGGGGGTTGGTCATGTGGGCGCTGACGGGCAGCAACTTTACGTTCCAGGCGTTCCTGGCCGGCGCGTTTGTGAACGCCGTGCCCGCGATCATCATCCACATCGTGGTGATTCCGCTGCTGGTGCTCGCGCTACAACGGGCCAAGCTGATGCCGGTGGAGGCGTGAGGCCATGCCCGGATCGTTCACAGACACCCTAAAGGCACACGCGGCGCGCTATCCACTGATGACGCCACAAGACGCAGTGAAGCTGTGTTATCAGGCTGAGTTCGGCGGCGGACACCTGATCTGGGACCGTGCGCAGAGCCTCGCGCGGTTGCGCGAAGAGGCTCTCGCTGCTGCGCCGCAGGGCGCGCCATTATTTGAGTCCATCGGCTGTGGGTTGATGCGTGTCCATCTGGGCAGCCGCGCAAAACTGCCATCGCTCGAAACCATCAACGGCGCGTTCGCCCACTCCGCGGCGGCGGTGCAAGGCTCAAGCGACGGATTCGCGGCGAGATTGGATTTGTTGACATCCCTCTGCGCACAAACATTCATGCCCTTTGGCGCTGAGTCACTGGCTGTATACCTGGCGGACTACCGCGCCATGGGCTGCCCGATGGTCAGCCACAGCCAAGCATACCGCGACGCGTATGCGCCTGCGTACCGTGTGCTGCTGGCGCGGTTTGAATCGCTATGGCCCGCGTTGGCGCAGATCGATGCCCAGCTCGCCACACGCGATCACGTCATCATGGCCATCGACGGCCGGTGCGGTTCGGGCAAGACCACGCTGGGGTCACTGCTTCAAGACGTGTATGGCGCGAACCTGTATCATATGGACGACTTTTTTCTGCGTCAGCAGCAGCGCACACCGGAACGGTATGCCGAACCGGGCGGCAATGTGGACAGGGAACGGTTTTTGGCCGAGGTCCTGATGCCACTAAAAAAGGGAGCGGCATTCGGGTACCGCCCGTTTCACTGCGGGACCATGGCACTGGGCGAGGCCGTCTGCGTGAAACCCGCGCGGCTTGAGATCGTGGAAGGCGCGTACGCGCTGCATCCGGATCTGCGCGACGCTTATGACCTCAAGCTGTTCCTGGACATCGACCCGGCACAACAACAGGCACGGATTCGCGCGCGCAACGGCGAGGCGATGCTCAGGCGGTTTCAGCGTGAGTGGATCCCCATGGAGGAGCGGTATTTCACTGCGTTTCATGTGCGTGAAACGTGCGACCTGGTTCTGCGCTAAGCGTTTCCAGCCATACCAAGCGGCCGATGCGGAAGCGCATCGGCCGTCGTGATTCGCGCCACGGTGTGCGCCGCGGTCGTCATTCAAAGACCGAACAGCAGAGCCTCATGCGCGTTTTACTTGACAGCGAACAACCGCTGCTTGTATACTGATCTCACACATTACACAAATAAGGTAGGAACGAATCATGCAGCAAAGCAAGCCCTTCGTCATCACCACAGACTCCATGTCCGACTTGCCGCCGGAGTATTTGCGTCAGCACGACATCGAAATCATCTCTCTGACGTACACCATCGACGGCAAAGTCTATGATGATCACAACAGTCTGCCGTACAAGGAGTTCTACGACCGGATGCGCAAGGGTTCACAGCCGACCTCGTCCCAATTCAATCCCGCGGACGCGGAAAAGGTGTTTGAGCAGATGATCGAGCGCCATGGTCCGTGCGACATACTGCATGTATCCATCTCCAGCGCCCTCAGCGGCAGCTGCCAATCGGCGCGCACCGCGGCACAGACCCTGATGGAACGCCATCCCGGCATACGGATACGGATCTATGACTCGCTGGGCGCCTCTGCCGGCCAGGGATTGCAGGCCGCCATTGCTGTGGAACTGCGCAATCAGGGCAAGGACATCGAAGAAGTCTATCAGCATTTGGAATCCATACGCGACAATGTGGCACACATCCTGACGGTTGAAGACATCATCTATCTTTATCGCGGCGGTCGGGTGTCGAGGACGGCAGCCATACTGGGCGGGATGTTGGACATCAAACCGCTGATCCATGTAGACAACGAAGGGCGACTCATCCCCACAGGCAAGGTGCGCGGCCGGAAAAAGTCGCTGCTGACGCTGGTGGACCAAATGGAAAAGCAGATCGGCGGCTGGAAAGACAAGAACAAGACCATCTACATCACCCACGCCGACGCCGAGGCAGACGCCAAGTTCCTGGCGGAGCAGATTGAAAAGCGGCTGGGGTTCAAGAATTTTGTGATCACATACCTGGGCACAACAATCGGCGTTCACACAGGACCCGGTCTGATCGCCCTGTTCTTCTTAGCGGACCATAAATAACCGGGACGGTTGGACGATGGCCCGCCCTCGCGTCCGGTCGCCCGGGACCCAATTGAGGATCGTCGCTTGGGTAAAGGGGTAGATACATAAAATGGGTAAGGGCGCCCCGGCCGTAGTGAGCGT
>JAVBTW010000126.1:0-5522 GCA_031555975.1 Eubacteriales bacterium | reverse complement strand
AACGCGCTATCGACGAGCTGGTCAGCGCGGGACTGGTCTACCGCAAGCGGGGCGTCGGCAGTTTCGTGTGCCCGGAAACAGCGGAGCGGCCTCCGGACACCGCGCTCGCGTTGGGGCGCAAACGCACTTTCATCGCGCTGGTCAGCCCCTATGGCGCGCATCATCCGGGACTGAACGCCACCTCTGAGGCGCTCTCATGGTCGCTGTCCGACAGCGATATCTACCTGTCGTTCCACTTCTGCAAGCCCGACCGCGAGGAGGAGACGCGGTTGCTGACCCGGCTGTATCAGGAGGGACTCGGCGGCATCGTCTACTGCCCCTCTTCAAACATGGCCCAGCTGCCCACCGAGATCCTGGATCCGTTTTATCTCGACCAAAAGCCAGTCGTGATCTTTGGCGGGCCTCATGACAACCCCCTCTACAGCAATGTGGTCTGTGACAACTTCAACGGCGGATACATGATCACGGAGCACCTGATCTCATACGGACACAAAAAGATCTGCTATCTGTCGCGCTTCGCGCATGAAAATGTCAGCCACATCCGGGATCGCTACAATGGGTACACAAAATGCCTGAGGGATCATGCGACAAACAGTCAGCCTTTGTTCGTCAAGATCGACGTGCCGGAAGGCGCGCCCTTTGATTATCCCGCCTGCAAGCTCGTCGTGAACCAACTGTTCAACGAAGGCTACACGGCCATCATCTGCGAGAACGACGAGGTGGCATTCTACATCCACATGTGCTGCCGAAGCTTGCGGCTGAGGCTGTATGAGGACATCAGCCTGACCGGCTTTGACAATGTCCCGTTTTCCATCACGGGCAGCGCGAACATCACCACCATCGAGCAGGACTTCGCCCAGCAGGGCAGGGAGATCGCCTCCATCCTGCTCGAAACAAACTACCGACCGCAGCACAGGATCATCCCTGTGAAAATCGTGCCGCGGATGTCCACAGGGCCAGTGCCAAGCAGAAAGAGCATCCACACCAGCACCATCGGATACTTCCTGGGCTGATCGCGCTTCAGATTCGCACAAGCGCCCATTCGCGGTTCAATAGGTATGGCCTCAGATCGCCGCAAGTATCGCTCATGGGCAGCACATCGTCCCGCATAGGGATGTTCAGTTGAGAGCGCAGATGATCGCGGCGTCGCAACATGCGCGCCAACATGCGCGGGTATTTTTCGCCCAGCTCGGCCTGCAGCGGCTCGTCTGCCAACAGCACACCGTCTTCCGCGTTGACGCCCGCGTGACCGGGAACAGACGGAATGATGTCCATCTGCAGGATCATGCCGCTGCGCAGCACACTGTTCTTCCCCGCGCACATGGGCGAACTCATCCATTCCTCCGTCGCGATCAGGTGGCCCGGGTTCAGCGACCAACCATAGTCCGCCTTGGGGAACACCGCCTCGACCGCGTCGTACACCTCCGCGCCCGTGACGCCGACGCCCACCGTGGAATACCATGTGGCGTTGGCGGCAAAGTAGGGCTTGGCCACCACGTCAAGCCAGTCCTTCGCGGCGCCGTCCAGATCCTCCTGCCCGTTGGCCACATAGCCCGCCCTGCAGGTGAGTCCGCCGCGAAGGCCCATGGACGTGGTGAACTTATCGCCAACACTCACCCGCTTGTTGCGTGGATAGATCACCGCGTTGGTGAACCGGTCGCCGGTCGCGCAGATGCTGTAGCAGGAAAGCGGCATGCCGTCGATACTCAAAAGGCCCGCCAGCTCCCGCTCTGTTTTGCCCGGCTCAAGCTGGCCCAGCACCCGGTAGACACACTGAGAGGCCAGCGTCGCCGCGTACTCAAACTGGGCAATCTCGTCCGCGCCCGCCACTGTGCGCACACCGCGCATCGGATCGATCAACAGCGCGGCCGCGTTCTCCAGGCTGCCGCCCGCAGCAGCTTCTTCCAGCGCCGCAACGATGAAGTGGGGCACATCTAAAATCCGGCGGTTGTCGCCCGGCGTCGTGAACATCTTCCAGCCGACCACACCACAGCGCATGCCCGCCTCGATGCCCGCGCGCTTGAACGCATCCTTCAGGTCGCAATGGCCGTCCATGGGTTGGTTCGGCAATGAAAACAGGGGCACGTGTACACCTGTCGCGGGAACGCGGCTGTAGGCGGCCATCTTCAAATTCTCATTGCCCAGCAGCAGGCTGGCCTCGCCGCCATGACGCAGCACCAGGCAGCCTTCCTCAAAGCGCGGCTCAAATCCGCACAGATAGCCAAAGTTCGCGCCATGTTCCCGGTCCGCATAGAGGATCAGTGCATCCAGGTTTTCCAGGCGCATCACCGCAAGCGTACGCGCCAAGCGGTCCTGATACACGCTTTGGGGCAGGTCACCGGGCCAGTCCGGCAGTTCCATCACCGGCGGCTCCACCGGCCGGTACGCGATCTGTTCTGCATGAATTCTCATCAACTACACCTCATCCAGCGGCCAGATGGGCCGCGGCAAATTGTGGTATTGGTCCGCGGTTATCAAGAGCGGTGTGCAACCCGGGGTCAACGCCATGATGTTCTCCCTACAGGGCGCGGCGATTTCGTCGAACATGTAGCCCATCTTGAGCACCACGATGTCATAGTCGGACACCTGCAGTCCGGCCGACTCAAAGCATTCCATGCCGGTAAAGGCCATCTGGGCGTCCACCAGGACGATGTGCAGGTTCTCGTGCCGGACGAGCACGAAGTTGGCCGCCTTTTCCAAAGACAGCCCGTGCCGGGCGAACAGTTCGCCGGATCGGATCACCGTGACTGCGATCCGCACCGGCGCGCTGTCGGCGTCGCGTCCGGATCCGATGCTGATCGGCAGCGTCGCGCCCGCAGGCTGCAAAGCCAGCGCACTTACCGCCGACGCATCCAGGATCGGCGCGAAAAGCACCTGCTTTGAGACCGGGTTTTCAGAAAACAGCCGAAGCAGGACCGTGGTGTCCCCCACGCCGCCGGCTGTCGGGTTGTCGCCCGAATCCGAGAGGTACAGGGGACGGTTCGCGCTCTTTAGCGCCCGGCGCACCGCTTCCTCCGGCATGTATGAGGGATGTGCATAGCGGCACTCGTTCCGGTGCGCAAAGAGATACTGTGCCATCCAATCCGCTTCCATGCGAGCCAAGGGCGCATGTTCAGCCCGGCTCGGCGTGACGACCGCGGTCACGGTTGTGTCCGCCGTGTCGCCCCAGGCCATGCCCACGAACAGCGTGGCCGCCAAAAAACGATCGTCCGATTCCAATTTTCGGCAGCGCTCAAAAATCGTCCGGAACGGCTCGTCTTGGGACAGCGCCCGCTCCCCCACAAGCAGCATCTTGGCCCGCGCCAGACATGGGTGTACCCGCTGCCCGTCCGCCAAAATCGCGAGCAGTGCACGGGCCGCCTTGCGTTGCGTCTCCTGGGCGTCGGTGTGCGGCGCTGTGTGATAGCCGGTCATGATGTTGACCAGCGCTTCGATGCCGGAGCGGTTGTTGGCATGCATGTCCAGCGATACCGCGATCGGCACCACATCGCCCACCGCGCCGCGGACGCTTTTCAACAGGCTGTACTCGCCAGACCCGATGCCTTCCACCGTCATGCCGCCGTGGAGCGAAAGAAAGACCCCGTCCAGCGGTTGTTCGCGCTCAATCGCGCGCAGGATCATGCCCTCAAAAACGTCGTACGCCTCCCGTGTGACGGTGCCCGACGACCAGCGCGCCGCGTACACGCTGGGCACGACCTCTGCGCCCGCCGCCAAGAGCACATCCACGCCAGGCAGCAATGGCAGCATCTCCGGCCCATCATGCACCTCAAAATCGCTGAGCTGCGTCATCGACGGGCAAAACGTGTTGGATTCATGATAAAAATGGCCAACCAGGACCCTCATAAGCGCCTCCTTAATGTGGTCATTCCCTGAGCCCGTCCGCCGATGGCGGATGCTCTCGGTGCTGTTACACCACCGAAGGCTCCCACACCTCTTCTCCACGGGCGAAGCGGTTCATGTCCAGCATGTGGATGGGCAGAACCTCGTCCAAGCCCAAGATCGCATGGGCAATGACCGCGCCGGTGGCGGGACCGAACATGAAGCCGTGACCGCTGAATCCGCAGGCCAGGTAAAAGCCCTCCACGCCAGGCACTTGTCCATACAGCGGCTGGCGGTCCGGCGTCAGCTCATACAGACCGGACCATTGGCGCACGACGTTGAGCTGGCTCAGCGGCGGCAGCAGTGTGCAGGCGGTTCGCGCCATCTTCTCCAGAAAGTCCCAGCTGGATTTGATGTTGAAGTCACTCGGCTCGTTCTCGCCTGTGCGGCCCATGATAAAACTGCCCTCGGGCGTCTGCTGGCAATAGATGTTCATGGAAAATGACATCAGCATCGGGCCTTGCATCTGATCGACCGGCTCGGTGACCAGGATCTGATGGCGGTCCGGCGTCAGCGGTATGTCCACGCCCACCATGGCTGCGACGCGCTTGGCGTAGCTGCCCGCTGCGTTCACGACCACGCGGGTGGCGATGCTGCCCTGGTCCGTCAGGACTTCCGTGATCCTGCCCGACTGTGTGCGGATGCCGGTGACCTCCACGTGTTTTAGGATCGTGACGCCCAACCGGGTGGCCGCGTCTGCGTACGCTTGTGTTGCGTGAAACGGATTTAAGTGACCGTCCTTGGGACAGAAGGTCGCGCAGGTGATTTGGGTTTCGTCCAGGTATGGAATGATCATTTTGGCCTCCTGGGGCGTCAGGAACTCGGACGGAATGCCGAGGCTGTGTTGCAGCGCCAAGTTCTTTTTGAACTGGACCGCCTCTTTTTCCGTGGAAGCGACGATCAGATAGCCGCCCTGTTTGAAGCCGATGTCGCCGTCGTATTCCAGCACTTCGTTGGCGTGTTCGTAGAAACCAATGCTGTACTTGGCGAACTTGCAGTTCATCTCCGTGCCCCATTGCATGCGGATGCCCGCGCCACAGCGCCCCGTCGAACCGCTGCAGAGATAGCCTTTTTCAATGACGACGACGCGCTTGACGCCCCGAACCGCCAGGTTGTAGGCGATGGATACACCGGATATGCCGCCGCCGATGATGACGACGTCCGCCGTGTTAATCATCCAGGTCACCTCCCAGCAGCAGTCCGAGCTTGATGGGCTTGGCGGGTGGGCGGAAGGTGGCAATGGGTTGGTCGGGCACCTTGGCGCCGGTAGCGCGTTCGATCTCCTGCATGATCAGTTGTCTGCAGGTGCGGCCCTGGCAGGGCCCCATGGAGGCGCGGCTGACGCGCTTGATCTCGTCCAGCGTCGTGAAACCCTTGGCGATCAACGCGCGCACGTCCTCGCGCGTGATCTCCTCACAGCGGCAAAGGTAGGTCTTTTCAAGGATGTATGGCTGCTGGGCAAAGAATCGGACCGTCATCGAATACGCCTTCGGCACCGCCAGCGCAACAATCGGCGTCAAGTCCTGTGCGGGCGCGTTTTGCACCGAGACGACCCGCGCGGCGCAGACGTGGCGGCCCTCACGATCCATGCCGGTCACTTCGTCGCCGGGTTTGGGCAGCGGCACAAACTCGTAGGGCAACTT
>JAVBTW010000190.1:0-6266 GCA_031555975.1 Eubacteriales bacterium | reverse complement strand
AGCAATGTCTACCTGGGCACTGGGAAGAACATCACGCTGGGCACCGGGGGATTAGCGCCCACCACAACCATGAACGTGGGCGTGGACGCGCAAGCGTTAACATCTCCCCGCACATTCATCGTTAAAGACGCAAGCGAAGCGGTTAAGGGCTATTTCTTCGCGGACAATGGCAACTTGGGCATCGCGCGGAGTGGCACTATGCTCCAGCTCGTGATCGGACGCTCAGTCTCATACCACCCCAACGGCAGCACCGGCGGCAGCGCGCCCAGCGACAAGGATTCACCCTACTCAGGTGATTCCACCGTCACTGTGCTGGGCAACACCGGCAACCTGGTCAAGACCGGCCATGCCTTCGGCGGATGGAACACCAAGTCGGACGGCAACGGAACAACTTATCAGGCCAGAGACACATTCGAAATCATCGTCAGTACTGTGCTCTATGCCAAATGGCTGCCAGCGCACAGCGTCAGTTACGACGGCAACGGCAGTACGGGCGGCAGCGCACCGATCGACGCGGGTTCGCCCTATGCGCTCCCCGCCAATGTCACCGTACTGGGCAACACTGGCGGACTGGTCAAGTCCGGCCACACATTCGCCGGATGGAACACGAAGCAGGATGGCGATGGCACGGCTTATCGGGCCGGCGAAAAGTTCAATATCACATCAGACACCACATTCTATGCCCAGTGGACCGAAACCCCGCCGCCCATCGACAATCGCACACGCCCCGCGCCCGTCGATGTGCAGCCCGATCAACGGTTCCCGATTACGGCGTCCGGCGCGTCCGGCGAGGTGCTGATTGAGAACGCGTCAGGGACGGAGCTGCCGGTGTATATCAACTTGAAGGACGCCTCTGGCCAAGTGGTGCGCAGCATCGATGAAGTGGTGCTGGAGGCGGCGCGGTCGGTGACGGTGAAGGTGAAGTTCAGCATCGCGTTGTCCGACCTGGTGGGGCTTGCGCCTGGGACCTACACCCTGTGGCTGGGCAGCGACGGGGACACGCAGAATTATCCCATCGCGGACGTGAAGATTGGCGAGCTGACCATCGAGCTGGGCGTGCCGGTGCTGTCGGGTGACACGCGGCTGGGCGTGCTGCTGGGCTGGGCGCATCCGCTGCCGCCGGTGGTGAATGTGGAGGGGATCAAGCCGGGCCAGTTGACCTCTGTGACGGTGCGCGTCGGCGAGGGCGAGCTGACGCATCAGGTGGCGGAGCCGGGCGCATACGTCATGCCGGTGAAGGCTGATTTTTCGGCGGTGGGGGATTATCCCGTGACGGCCCAGGCGGAGGGCCAGGAGCCCGTGTCCGTGGGCACGCTGACGGTGGTGGACGCGGCGCGGTACTTCGCGGGCGACCTGGCGGCCAAGCTGCCGGACGACTTCGCCCTGACCGAGATCGCGCCGGGCGTATGGGTGGGCGCGAAATACGGCGAAAACCGCGCCACGCTGGCCATCAACTACACCGGCAAAGGCGCGCTGTCGGGCAGGCTGGTGCGGCTGCGGCCGAACCCGTTCGCGCCCACCGGCAAGGTTGTCCAGGACGTGCCGCGCGCCCAGTACATGAAGGCCGAGGTCAGCGTGGACAAAAAGAAGCGGCTGGCGCTGTTCCGGTTCGACAATGTGACGGTGGACCAGCTGCGCGCAGGCGCGTATGCGTTCGAGGCGGAGGCGCAAGCCAAAGGCAGCGACAAGGGCTTCCCGCCGCTGATGCTGTTCTCGATGTCCAGCTACGACGAAAGCTTGTGGACCATCCCCAAGACGCTGCGGGCGGCGGTGGGCCAAGCGTATCAACTGGTGCGCTATGACACGGACGCGCGGCCCCATCTGTCGGTGAAGTCCAGCAACAAGAAAGTGGCGACCGTCGACGATGCGGGCGTGCTGACGATCAAGAAGACCGGCACGGCCACCATCACCGTCAAGGACGCCACCGGCAAGATCATGAAGTGCAAACTGACGGCCACCGGCAACAGTTGGAGCCGGAAAAAGCCGCTGTATGTGAAGGGCAAGGCGGGGCTCTTTTCGAGCACGAATCGCCTGTACTACAAGGGCGGCGAGCTGAAGGCGGAGGTATTCGTCTACAACCGCACCGGCGCAAAACTCACCGCCACCACGGGCTGGACATTCGAGCTGTATCAGGGCGAGACGCTGATCTATCAGCGGCCCATAGATCCGGTGACGCTGAAGAAGGCGCTGAAGCACAAGCAATACAGGGCGTTCAGCTTCAGCATCACGGACGCCCAGCTCCCCGGCATCAGCGCCAAATCCTTCGACCTGGCCACCGGCCAAATCCAGGCCGTCATCCGCGGCGCCGACATCACCCCGCTTGCGGGCGGTCACATCGGCGTGGCGCAGGCCAAGTCCATCGAGGCCCAAGACGCAGGCGACATCGCGTCTGTCGTGCCAGCTGCCTAAATCTACCCATTCGAAGGCGCCGCTCGATGCCTCCCCCGGGAGGCGCGGGCGGCGCTGTGTTGTGTCAACGTCCGATACCATGGCATCCCTTTAGGTGGCCGTTGCCGCGAAACACAATGCTGCCCGGACAGACCAAACCCCGCCGCGTGGCGGGGTCAATGCGTTGCATTATTCAGCCTCTTTCTTCGCCTTCCCCGTCTTCGCCTTCGCCGCCAGCGCGATGATCTCGTCCGGCGACAGCTCCGCTTCCTTCAGAGAGGCGTTGCTGCGGATTGCGTGCGGCGCTGCGCAGTGTGTCGTCCGAAAGCGTTGCGGGGTTGACCTGACGACGCTGCGTTTTTGGTTTAACTTTCAATTATTTAACTAATGAATTGTTCTGAGGAATGCATCGCAAATGAATACCAGCGATCCATACGCAAATATGCTGTACAAAACATACAAATTGCGACGTTTGATGAAATAGTTGTTGACAGACGCGCACGAAGATGTTATGATTTTTATATCGGCTTTGTTAAAAAATTTGATCAAATTTAACTACATTCTGACGAGGGTGCATATGGCGAAAAGAGTGACGCTGAAGGACATCGCGGCCGAGGCGGGCGTTTCTATCGTGACGGTGTCCAAGGTGCTCAATCAACACAACCAGCGGGCGGCGAAGCGCGACGTGGTGGAACATATTGAGCAGCTTGCGAAGGCCATGGGCTATAAAAAGCCCGGCAGCGGCGCTACGGGCGCGATTGAGCTGGGGGTACTGGTCGCGCCCAGCGGCATCAACATCTACGCCCATCCCTACTACGCAGACATCATCGCTGGCATCAAGGAGGCTGTCACAGACTACGGTGCGAACCTCAGTTTTCTGCACACCCTGGACGACATTGTGGCCTCTCCGGGCATCTGGGCGGACATCAAGTCCGGCGGCACCGACACGGTGATCATCGTGGGTGACCATTTTCAAGAGCGACTGACGGAGTTCAAGGCGCACTTCCGGCATGTGGTGGGGCTGTTGAATTACGAGCCCGACAGCTGGAGCCACGACGTGGTGATTACCGATCTGTATGCGGCCGCGCGGGACGTCATGAACCGCCTGCTCCAGAGTGGACGGCGGCGCATATTGTTCCTGGGTCCGCCGCTGCCCCGTTCTCCCGCCAACCGTCGGCAGCTTGAAGGCCGCATCAGCGCGTATGCGGACACGCTCACCGAATGGGGACTGCCGGTGGAAAAAGAGCTGATGCACGATTGCGGGTTCGACAGCGCACTGGCGTATCAGTGCATGGACAAGATCCTGCGGGAGCGGAGAATTGCATTCGACGCAGTTTTTCTGGGCGACGACATGATGGCGATTGCCGCCATGAAAGCGATCAATGAACACGCGGTGACGATCCCGGATCAGGTGGCGGTGGTGGGCTTTAACAACCAGGATTTCTGTGAATACGCCTATCCGCCGCTGTCCACAGTGGATGTCAACAACCGGATTTTGGGGCGGCTCGCCGTCGAAATGGTGCGGATCAGACAGGGCACAGAGATCACGGTGCCACTCAAGACCAGCATCCCCTGCCCCTTTGTGCTGCGCGCCTCCTGCGGCACCGCGCAGCGTTGATTGCCCGCGCATGATGGGGCGCCAGGTTTCATCAAACGCTCTTTATGAGGAGGAATGGCATGTGGTGAGATTCTTTGAGCGGACAAAGGTGCAGCTGATGCTCATGGCACTGCCCTGCATCGCGTTCGTGGTGGCGTTTTGCTATGTTCCGCTGCTTGGCTGGGGCATCGCGTTTGTGGATTACAATCCGGGGCTCGGCGTGATGGGCAGCCAGTTTGTCGGCCTGAAAAACTTCATTGCCGCGTTCAAAGAGCCTGAGTTGTTGACGGTGTTGCGCAACACGCTCGCCCTCAGCGGACTGAGCCTGCTCACATCGGTTCTGGCGCCGGTGATGGCGATACTGCTGTTCGAGATCCCGTTTAACGGCTATAAGAAGCTGGTGCAGACCATCATCACGCTGCCCAACTACATCAGTTGGATTCTGGTCGGCTCGCTGGCGATGGCCTTTTTGAGCATCGACAATGGCGCGGTCAATGTGTTTTTGCGCAATCAAGGGTGGATCAGCGAGAACATCAACTTTTTGAACAACCCCAACACCACCTGGGCTGTACAGACGCTGATCGGGTTGTGGAAGGGCCTTGGGTTCAGCCTGATCGTGTACCTGGCCTCCATCGTGAGCATCGATCCGGAACTGTACGACGCGGCCCAGGTGGACGGGGCCAACCGGTTCCGGGTGCATATCCACATCACGGTGCCGGGGTTGATTCCCACGTTCGTGGTGCTGTTCGTGATCGGCGTGGGCAACATCCTGTCCAACGGCTTTGAGCAATACTATGTGTTTTACAATCCGGTGATCAACAGCAAGATTCAGGTGCTGGACTACTTCCTGTGGCGCATCGGGTTTATGACCAACGACTTTGCGTTCTCCACTGCGCTCGGGCTCTCAAAGACGCTGGTGAGTGTGTTGATCTTCATGCTGGGCAACCGAATCGTGAAGGCCATCCGCGGAACCCCGATTTTCTAGGAGGTGCAGTCACATGAAAAAGTCGGCCGTCTATCGCCTGTTTACCCTGGGCAACTTGCTGCTGTTTGGGTGCTTCGCGTTTTTGTGCGCTTATCCCTTCTACTATATTTTCGTCAACTCCGTCAACGCCACCCAGGGTGAGACCGTGTTTTTCCTGCCCAGCTCGTTCACGCTGGAGAACTACAGGGTGATTTTTGGCCAGGGCAATTTGGGCAATGCCATCGTGGTCTCGCTGGCGAGGTCGGTTTCGGGCACACTGCTGACGCTGCTGATGTCCTCACTGTTCGCGTTCGTGCTGACCCAGAGCGAGCTGCCTGCCCGAAAGATCATCTACCGGCTGACGGTAATCACCATGTACTTTTCAGCGGGTGTGGTGCCGACGTACGTGACGCTGGTCAACTACGGACTGAAGGACTCGTTCCTGGTGTACATCCTGCCGGGGGCCGTTTCGGTGTATAACATGATCCTGATCAAGACCTATATGGAATCGATCGACGCCGCGATCACCGAATCCGCTGTGATCGACGGCGCGACGCCCATCGTGTGCTACACGAGGATCATCATGCCAGTGTGTGTGCCGATCCTGGCCACCGTCGCGGTGTTCAGTGCGGTGGCCCAATGGAACGCTTGGTACGACAATTTTCTGTATGTCAACAACCCCCAACTGCAGACGCTGCAGTACTTGACACACAAGCTCATCGGCCAATCGGATCAGATCGCCAAGCGTGCCATGCAGGGCGCGAACATTGCAGAAATTGCCAAGACCCAGATCAGCCCGCGCGAAATTCGCATGGCGGTGAGCGTCGTCACGGTGATCCCGGTCATGCTGTTCTATCCCTTCATGCAGCGGTTCTTTGTCAAGGGCATCATGTTGGGCGCCGTCAAGGGATGACGCCTGCCCATAATGTGGCGCAACAACGCAAGGTTGCGTTTTGCACGGTATAACAACAATGAAGTGGAGGATCTCATCATGAAGAAACTGGCATTCGTCATGACCGTCGCGCTCACCTGCAGCCTGCTTGCGGGTTGGTGCGGAGTGCTCCCGGCGCTGGCCTCGGACGCCGAACGACCGCTCATTGAGCTGAGCATCGGCGGACAGGGCATCGGCGTCAACGAGGTGCAGCTGGGCAATGTGCCTCAGATCGAGAAGATTGAGCAAATGTTCGGCATCCGGCTCAATGTGGTGCCCGACCTGACCGACGAGAAAATTGCGGCGCTCATTGCGGCCAACGACCTGCCCGACATCTTCTCATCCCACAAGCACGACCTGGGCACCATCCTGTCCGGCAAGAAGGT
>JAVBTW010000268.1:0-12662 GCA_031555975.1 Eubacteriales bacterium | reverse complement strand
CGATGCCATGGCGCGTCCGTCAGCCGCACCACCCCCGCCACCGCGCTCAGTGTGCCCACCAGCGGCAACCCATTCAGGTCCCGATCCCCACATTCACGCATCGCGGCCCCGCTCAACCCGTCCGCATCCACCACCCGTATCCGCCGCGTGTAATACCATCCCTCTCCCACATCCACCGCTCCGCATAACCCGGACCTATTTTGCCACGCTCCAACCATCACCTGCGCCCTCACCAGCGCCTCTTCCCGATCGGCCAAATCATCCGACCGGACCGCCCGCTCCATCATGGAAAGCAGCCCGTCCGGCAGCAAAAGCCCTTTCAGTCCCGTCCCGAACCACTTCTCATACGGCGCATAGCGACCCGCCAACAGAAAACAAAGCCGGGCAAGCCGCTCCACAATCCGCCCGCAGACAAGCCTCGACCCCAACTCGTCGCCCCGGTCTCCACATCGCCGCATGAACGCGCGCTCCTCCGCGATCACAGCCCATTGTGACGCCATCAGGTAAAGCCGAACATCGCGCGGATAAAACGCCAGCGCGTCGCGCTCCGCCTGCATACACAGGTCATCCCGAAACAACCGGCCCGATGTGAATCCCAACAGCCGATGCTCAGACGTCGCCAGCCAATCATAGACCGTTTCCGGACGCCCACCCAGGTACGACTCGATGTATCCGTCCACCGTATCCATGTAGATCCGCGGCGCGAGCGGCCCTTCCTCCGGCGCGGACTCCATGCTCCGCACACCGTCGCCTTCAGCGTCCACGCCAAAATGGACACTGTAACCCCGATGCGTCCTCGGCAGACCGCGCGACAGCGCTGCCCGTATTTCGCATGCCAGCGACATGTCCTCAGGCCGCAGAAACAGGTATACGCGCGGACCCCAGTCGTGGTCGCACGACACAGCATCGTCATAGCCCAGCACATCCGATCCCGGCCCAATCAGTCCTGCCGAATGTGACAGGGCCGGAAACTCTGCCCGCAAAACCGTGGATACGGCTTCGAGATAGAATGATGCCGCCAGATCCAACCCCTTCACAAACCCGCTCATACAGGCACCTCCAGACACATCCATCATATCCCGCGCCATGCCGATTGTCAACACACCTATCGCCATCGTCATGGCATGCGCCTGGAGGCAGCAATGTTCCCACCGCGTCATTCGATTGGATTCATTCGCAATACGCCATTCATCCATGCTCCGTCGCGGCCAGCATCACACTTTCGGTTCCATTCTTTCAAAAAATGTGATATCATTGCGGCGAGGTGATTGATATGTCAGAGTGGAAATTCGATGGGTTTGGGCATGGAGCGGACTACAATCCGGACCAATGGCGGCACATTCCGGGCACGTTGGATGCGGATATCCGGCTGATGAAGCTCGCCAAGTGCAACATCATGTCGGTGGGTATCTTCTCGTGGGCCGCGCTGGAGCCGGAAGAAGGGCGATTTGACTTTGCATGGCTGGACGAAGTGATCGACAAGCTGCACACAAGCGGCATCAGCGTCATGCTGGCGACACCAGGCGCTGCGCGGCCCGCCTGGATGAGCATCCAGTATCCAGAAGTGCTGCGCGTCAACGCGGACGGACGGCGCATCCTGCATAGCGCTCGGCACAATCACTGTTATACCTCGCCGGTCTATCAGCAGTTTGTCCGGCGCATCAACGCGGCGCTGGCGGAGCGGTATGGCAAACACCCCGGCGTGGTGGGCTGGCACATCAACAATGAGTATAATGGCTACTGTTATTGCGATCTGTGTGAGGCGGAGTTTCGCAAGTGGCTGGAACGAAAATACGGGACCATAGAGAACCTGAACCATGCATGGTGGACCGGATTCTGGGCCAAAGCATACGATTCGTTCGACCAGATCCGCGCGCCATTTGAGCATGGCGAGCGCGGGATCCATGGTCTCAATCTGGATTGGCGTCGCTTTAGCTCGGACCGCACCGCGGACTTCATGGCGATGGAGGTCGAGCCGATCCGAAAGCAGAGTGACCTGCCTGTGACCACCAACACCATGGGCACGTATGTTGACGTGGACTGTTTCCGCCTCACGCGCGTCATGGATGTGGCCAGCCACGACCTGTATCCGGCATGGGGCGGGCCGGAAGGCGATTTCAAGGTCGCGGTGCGATCGGCTCTGGCGCACGACATCACGCGCTCACTGCTGAGAAAACCGTTTCTGCTGATGGAATCCACGCCGTCCATGGTGAACTGGCAGAACGTCAACCGGCCCAAGCGGCCCGGCATGCACCTGTTATCCAGCATCCAGGCCGTGGCCCATGGCGCGGACACGGTTCAGTACTTCCAATGGCGCAAGAGCCGGGGCGCATCGGAGAAACTGCACGGCGCGGTGGTGGACTATGTGGGCCATGAACACACGCGCGTGTTCCGAGACGTCACGGATGTGGGTGAATGGCTTGTGAAAATGGCGCCTGCCGCTCACGGAACCACCCGCGCACAGGCGGCCCTGATCTTTGATTGGGAAAATCGCTGGGCGATCGCGGACGCCCAAGGCCCCAAGAGGGACAAGCAGCACGATGAGATCTGCATGGAGCATTATGAGGCGCTGCTGCGCCAGGGCGTGAACGTGGACGTGATTGACTCCGTGCAGCCGTTCGACCCGTATAAGCTGATCATCGCGCCGATGCTGTACATGATCCGGCCCGGTGTGGCAGAGCGGCTGGAAGCGTTTGTGGAGGCCGGAGGCACACTGGTGGCCACATACTGGACCGGCATCGTGGATGAGAACGATCTGTGCTTCCTTGGCGGATTTCCAGGCCCGCTGCGAAAGCTGCTGGGCGTTTGGAGCGAAGAGATCGACGCGCTGTACCCGGACGAAGTGCGCCACATGACGATGCAGCCCGGCAACGCGCTGAAGCTGAGTGGCGAGGTCGAATGCAACCACCTGCTGGACCTGTGCCACGCTGAAGGCGCGGAGGTCATCGCCGAGTACGCGGACGATTTCTATGCCGGACGGCCCGCGCTAACCCGCAACGCATTCGGACAAGGCCATGCATGGTATATCGCCGCGCGGACAGGCACGGACTTCCTGACGGAACTGTACGGCAAAGCCATCAAAGAAGCGGGCATACTGCCGTTGGTGCCGGCGCTGCCCAAGGGTATGCTGGCGACGGAGCGGATGGGACAGGATGCCCACTACCTGTTTTTGATGAACTTCGAGGGCGGCGCGCTGTCCGTGCATCTGCCCCGGGGCCACAACGCCATGACCGGAGAGGCGGTGGGCGGAGAGACTGTAGTGGCGGGGAAAACCGCGATCGTGGTCAAGACCAAGCCTTAGCCGCCCGACGCCACCGTTAAACACCGGTCATCGCGGGCATGGCGAAAGACCGCTCCGGAACAGATGCAGGTCCTTCGCCATGCCCTGGATGACCTTCGTTGTGGATACCACCCTCAGATATCCGATCCTTACATCGCCTGCGTATACCGTGGCCGGCGCGCGTCCCGCTCATCCTTGCGCCGATGGGTGTATTGACGATAAAATTGAACCATGTTGATGACCGACCCCAGGGCAATCATCGCCATCGGAATCAACTGGAGGTTGCGGATCTGCAGCATCGAGCGCCAGTCGTACAGCCCCAACTTCAGCCAGCCCCAACAAAAAATGGCCGCGACCGCACCCAGAAAGAAGTAGCCCGCGCGCGCCTTATTGCGCAGCAACACACCCAACAGACCCACAACCGCACACACGCAAAGGTAGGACACCAGCTCGAACATCCCCGGCTCAAAGTAGGTCCACGCACGAAGGAAGTTCACACCTTCGTGCCTGCACAGGTTGTATACCCCCTTGACGGTCCACACCAGCGTGTCCATCCGCCCATAACACTCATAGCCCGCCGTCACCCACAACACGAGCGAGCCCCAGAACAACAGTTGCCTCCCCGCACATTTCCTCTGATCCACATCCATGGCGACTGATCCTCCGCATGACTTATTGACCTCAGTGTATCGTCAAGCGCGGATTTTGTCAAGTTTGGTCGAATGTCACAGCCGGGTTTGGATGAGGTTCCCGCTTTCATATCGCTTCAGGCCCGTGTGGAACCATCGCCAGGATCCGGCGAGGTAAAGCACCGCAAACCCAAGCAACGCCGGGAAATACATGAGGCTCGCACCCCGCGCCAAGCGCAGCGGCACGTGGACCATGAAGAACGCAGGGAGCACCGTGCACATCACCAGTTTCGCCAATCCGGGATAGATGCCCTCAGGATAAATGCTGAAGTTGATCATAAACTCCGACACCATCTGACCCACCGCGCTCGCGTCGCCGAACCAGAACGTCAGGGCGTGTGCAGAGACCGTCGCGGCGGTGAGCAACAGTCCGCCGATCAGCACCGCAGCGGCAAACGCAGCCCAGCCCATGGCGCCCTGACCCGTCAGCGCCATCAATACGATGCCATAGCCAAGGTCGCCCCAGGCGCTCAGGTCCGTTCGTGCGCACAGCGCGCTGAGCAGCACGTCCTTGGGCTGTAGCAAGAATGAGTCCAGCTCGCCCTGTACGATCAGCCGCGACAGGTGATGCATATTCGCAAACAGGACCGAAGATACGCCGAACGCACTGGAAGCAGCCGCCCAGATGAACATCACATCCCGAAAATCGTATCCGCCAATCCGCCCGCCGATCTGCTCAAACGCGATCCACCAGAAGAACACAAACGAGCCATTGGACAGCGCCATGCCGAACGCCGCCATGAAGAAGCTGGCGCGATATTCCAGCGCAGACGACAGGTTCAACTTGAAGTACAAGCCCATCATGCGGAAAGTTTGTTTCAGCAGCTTCACGCGCTAACCCCCATTCGCCTGAATATCACGTACGCCCATCCTGTACGCCCACTCGGCAAGCCCGATCGCGACCGCCAGATACGCGGCCTGCACCGGAACGGCCTGAAAAAAGAACTGCCAATCGAACGCCACAACCAGCTTTGCGGGCGCCCAACTCACATAACTGAACGGCAACACCTTGGCGATGCCCTGCATCCAGCCGGGCAGAAACTCCACTGGAATGAACGTGCCCATCATAAACACCAATTTCTGATAGACCAAGAACAGCCCGAAGTTTTCCTCAATCCGGAACGCGCTGAGCCCCAGCGCCATCATGAAGAAAAAGTTCATCCCGATGCCAAGCAGCATCGAAAGCCCCGCCAGCGGCAACGTGCGGAGTTCGTAGCCCGGAATCGGACCCACCAGCACCAATCCCACCACTACCGCCAACGCCGCGTAAATCGCGAAGTTGAACAGGGTTGGCCCCAACGCGCTGGCGAACTGATAGGACACGTATTTGTAGGGCCTGTTCAGCTGGTACGCCACTTGGCCGTTCTTCACATCGTCCGTGATCTGGCGGTAGATGTTGGAGCGCGTACCGAAAGCGATCAACTCAGTCACGCACAGATACCATACCATCTGCACAAACGAATAGCCTTCCACGCGCCCACCTGCATAAATGGCGCGCCACAGATTGAAGAACACATACAGGAACAGCACATAGAAGCAGAAACCGGTCCACACATTGCCGCGATAGGCGATGGCTGACTGCAGGCTCGCGCTGGCGATCCTGAGGTATTTTTTCACGCCGTTCGCTCCCCTCTCGTGAAGATGTCCGCGATGATCTGCTCCATGGGCGGGTCCTCCACGGTCACATCCAACACCTGGCCGCAGCCCATCACTAGACGCATTGCCGCATCCACGCCCATGACCTGGGTGTCCACAGAAAGCCGCACACCCAAGCCGTCCTCGCTGCGCTTTTCGAGCACAATGCCCTGAGGCAACTGCAACGCGACCTCCTCATCGAACCGAACAGAAACCACCTTCGTCTTGAAGTACTCCTGCTTAAGCGCCTTCACCGGTTTGTCGATCACCAGATCGCCCCGGTCGATGATCATGGCGCGCTTGCACAGCTGCTCCACATCGCCCGCGTCATGGCTGGTGAGGAATACAGTGGTGCCATGCTGCCGGTTCATCTCACGGATTAGCTCTCGAATCTGGCGCTTTACCACCACGTCCAGTCCGATCGTCGGTTCATCCAGCAACAACAGTTCAGGCCTGTGCAGCAACGACGCCGCCACCTCGCACCGGATGCGTTGGCCAAGGGAGAGCTTTCGGACGGGCGTCTTCCAGAATTCGCCAAGCTCAAACCGCTCCTTCAGCTCGCCTGTGCGGTTAGTCAGCTCGTGGCGATCAACATCGTAGATCGCGCCCAGCAAGGAAAAGCTGTCCGAAGGCGGCAAGTGGAACCACAGCTGGGATTTCTGGCCGAACACCGCGCCGATGTGGTAGCTGAGCGCCTGTCGGTCCTTGGATGGGTCCAGCCCCATGACGGTGCACTGCCCGGACGTGGGCGTGAGGATTCCGGTCATCATCTTGATGGTGGTGGACTTGCCCGCGCCGTTCGGTCCGATAAAGGCGATCATTTCGCCGCGTTGGACCGCGAAATTGATGCCGCGCACAGCGGGCACTTCACGGTATTCCGGCCTCAATAGCGCCCGGGCCGACGCGCGCAGCCCCGGCTCCTTGACGCGTGTGCGGTAGGTCTTTGACAGATTCGCTACTTCGATCGCCTTCATGTGGGCCACCTCCTACATCGATTTATACAAAAAAGCAGCGACGCATTCTGGATTGCATCGCCGCTCAATTCTCTGTACTCTGCGATGCGGGCAACAAGTGTGCCCGCATCGTCCCCTATGCGGCACACCCTCTGATCATATGAACGCCATTCGGAATCAGGTTGGTAGGCCACATCATGGGGAGATCACCTCGCTTATGCAGGATTTCCGTCATTTTATGGGATGAGCGGATCGTTTGTCAACGGGTTTTCCGGGGTTTACTGGAGTTTAACAGGGGAGGGCGACGCCCGCACCATGCATCTCCATCCCCGTTCCATTCACGCCCGACAGCGCCGTTCAATCAAACCCCAATCAAAAAGCCTCGCCTGCCAACATGCAGGTGAGGCTTTAACCTTGATCGAACGTATGCAGTTTTTTCAATCGACCGATTGACCTCCTATGTCCATGCAGCCTGCTTCGCTCTTCTGGATTCGATCAATCGCCCTAGTGGGAATCTATCTCTTGGATGAACGAACCTGGATTAGCACCTGTTTCCCTGGATCGCCTCGTGATCTTGGGGTCCCGGATTTCCATGGATACGGTTGGGTTCCCTTGGGATTACCTGGATTGCCTCGGACAAACCTGGGATTCATGCCACGGTTTCAGTGCTCTTCGTTCCAAATGAATCTCTGACCTAAGTCTCGTTCTGGGCGAAGCAGGCTGCGTAATGGAAGCTCGGGTCTTCATTGTACAATGGCATCGCCCTCCTTCTTTGTGGTTTCTTCTATCAATTGACCTTCCCTTGTCTGGCTAAATAATAACACGAACAGCCCTTGATGTCAACCTTTTCTTAACATTGTAGAATGTTAAATCTGGCAGAACGTACGTTCTAATTTACATGCCCATGCTTTCATATTTACGCACACCCAGATAGAACAGTGCACGGGCGAACAGAAAATAACCCACCGTGACAGCAGTCAGCAAGCACATGAGCCACATCTGACCGCCCCGCATGATCAGCACAGGCACAAAGCCGATAAAGCCAAACGGAATGATGGACAGCAGGACGCCCTGCAACCATACCGGATAGATGCCCAATGGGTATTTGGCGTATTCGCCGATGCTGTACATCAAAAAGGCGCTCTGATTAGAGCCGCCCATGTCCATAAAGAACGCGCTGCTGACCCCGATCAGGAAGGTGGACATGCGCAGGAGCATGCCTGAAAAGATGAAGAACACCAGCAGCAATACATTGACGGCCGACAGCCATCCCATCGCATTGGCTGACATGACCAGGCTGATGATCCCCATCGACAGCACGCCCACGCCCTGCAGCCCAAGCTCATAGCTCAGCACCTGCTGAAGTACCGGCACAGGCCTGCACAGCATCACGTCAAACTCGCCCAGAAAGACCAATCGCGGCACATGCCAGATACCGTCGAACAACAAGTTGCACATGCCCTCCGAGATGAACATCAGCGCCATCATCAGATAGACCTCGCCCTCGGTAAACCCGCCGATGGCGTCCACATTCCGGAACAGCACAAACGCCACGCCCATCATGAGCGTGCGCATCAACACACCCGCGACAAACATCATCCAAAAATTGAACGTGTATTCCATGGCGGTCTTGAGATACTGCCCTTTGAGCATGAAGTAAATTCTCAACATGCCGTCATCCCCCCGCCACAGTCGCGACTTTGCGAATGTGACCATATAGCGCCTCGTGTATGCCCCAAAGGATCAGCGCCCATGCAGCCTGCAGCGCGAACGATGTCCACAGCGGCACAGGCAACGGCTGCCCCAAGAAAATCTGTACCGGCACTTGCAGCATCAACGGAAACGGTGTACAGTAGCTCAGCGTCATCAACCAACCCGGGAACAGCGCCACCGGGATCAGCGCGCCCGAAAAGAACTCCGTCAGCGCCGTGCGCGTCCAGGTCAGGCCCAGATGGCCCGTCGTGTAAAAGCACAGCAGGCTAAACGTCGAAACCAACATCATTCGCACCAGCATGCCCAGCGCGAGGCTGAGCAGAAACGCGGGCCACGCGGCTGCGGACGGCATCGTCAGATACCGGTGGAACACGAGGAACGCCAGCGCGACCAGCACCACGTTGACGACAGCCTGCAGCACCAGATTCCCGCACAGGCTCGCCAGACTCTGCCTCAGAAACCGCACCGGCCGCATCCGCCGTGCGGTCACCGTCCCGGACCGGATCTCACGGCTCAGTTCGTTCTCGCTCGACCAGGTCAGCAGACTGTTGATCAGAAACGCCATCAGCAGGTAACTATACATGTCCGCCCGGGACATCGATCCGATCGCAGTGCGGCCGCCTCCATACACGGAGTTCCACAGCAGCAACTGGCTGCCAAGCAGGATCAACGGCGTGGTCAGGTTCATCAGAAACCCGATTCGATAATAGAGCTTCTGCTGCATCGTGATGGACATCAGTTTGAGGAACGCGTTCATGTGGACGCACCCCGCTTGAAGATCTCCGACACCACATAGTCGATCCCCGGTTCCTGGATCGTGATGTCGTCAATGTCGTAACATTTGGAGATCGCAGACAGCACCTCTTCCGACGCGTACTGGGCGACGTCATAACTGATCTGCGCCTTCCGGCCCTCATGGCTCAACGCCACATCCGGAAGCAACTGCTTGATGTCGCCCTTGGGGTTCCCCGCAATGGTGACCACCTTGCGCGAAGCAAACTTGCTCTTCAACTCATCCAGCCCGCCGTCATAGAATACCCTGCCCTTGGACAGCACCAGCGCGTCGTCGCAGATCTGGTCGATGTCGGACAAGTCGTGGCTGGTCAGCAGCACCGACACGCCCGTCTCCTTGTTCATCTCCCTCAGAAACGCGCGGATGGCATATTTCACATTGATGTCCAGCCCGATGGTTGGCTCATCCAAAAACAAGATGCGTGGACTGTGCAGGAACACCATGCCGATATCCGCCCGCATCCGCTGGCCCAGGGACAGTTTTCTCGCCGGACTGCTCAGGACGTCATCCAGGTTCAGCGCGCCCACCACGCGGTCGAACGTGCGACTGAACTGCGTCGGATCGATCTTGTAGATCACCCGCATAGCGTTGTAGCTCTCGATGACCGGAATGTCCCACCACATGTTGGTCTTCTGTCCGAAAACAACGCCGATCTTTCGCAGATAATCCGTGTGGTGCTGCATGGGATTCTGGCCGTATACGCGCACAGAACCGCCAGTAGGCCCCAAAATGCCCACCAACATCTTGATCAGCGTGGACTTGCCCGCGCCGTTTTCACCAATACAGGCCAGCATCTGGCCCTCCCGCATTTTGAACGAGACCTGATCCACCGCGACCTTCTCCGCGAACTCTGAGTGCATCAGGTTTCTAAACGTGCCGCGCAGGCCCGGCTGCTTGACCGTGTTGCGATAGACCTTGGTGAGCGCGGCTGCTTCCACCAGACTCATGATCCATGCCCTCGCTTTCGTATCCAAAGATGATCACTCGTCCATTATAGCGCACGGACGCGTCGCTGTCCAGTTTCACGCACACCGGGTGCAGGGCTACCGCATCGAGCGTGATGACATGCGAAGAGGGTGCGAGGCTAGAAACTGCCATGAGCCCAGTTTCTCACGCCTCCAAAAACATCACCCGGCCTGCATCCGTCTTCCCTGCCAGGCAAGCGCGGTGCAGCTTTTCAAACAGTTCAGCATAGCGCAGGCGCCCCGCATCAAGCCGCACCGCGGACGCCCAGATGGAAAGCGGCTGACGGTGCTCCTGGCATTGGATCTGGTCGCCGTTTTCCGCGATCACCCGTTCTCCTACGGCGCGAACCGCTTCGGCATCCATCAAGCCAGTCACCAGCGCGAACTCGTCCCCGCCCACGCGGAACAGCAGCATGTCATCCGACGCGGCGCGCTCGATCCGCTCCAGACCCGCCAGGATCGCCACGTCGCCCAGTGCCCGCGAAATCTGGTTGATCGCCATCAGTCCACAAATGTCAAAACACAGTACATAGCTGCCGCGCTTTTTCAGCAACTCGTCATACAGTTCGCCAAGGTCCACTCGCTTGCTCGCCATAAACCTCTCTCCCTCTGCGTCGATTTCCCGCCTGGGATACAGCCCCGCGAACCGCCACTGTCTTCGGTAGACCGTCGGCGGCGCGCCCCACAGCCTGCAAAACGCGCGGCTGAACACCTCGGGCGAGTTGTATTGGTACTTCATTGCGATTTCGATCACACTCAGTTTGCCCTCCTGCAGGTCACGCGCCGCCAACGTCAGCCGACGCCTGTCGATGTAGGTCTTGACGCTCACCTGCAGCGCGCGCCGGAACAGTTTTTGGACGCTGGACAGTGAGACGTGCACGGTCTGCGCAATCCCCTCCGCGTCCAAGGGACTGCACAAGTTCAACTCGATATAGGCCAGCGCGTCCGCCAACACACCGAAGTTCGCCATGCTGTCCACCTCCCCGGTCCGGTTGATCGATCATGATGTCAGTATAGCACACCCGGCAAAGCGCGTCTTGATGATTCGAGCACAAATAATGAGCGCCGTCGTGGAAACACCACGGCGGCGCAGACGTTCTTGCGAGACAGGTTAAGGCAGGTTACTCAGCGGCTTCTACGGCTTCTTCGGCTTCCGCAACTTCGGGCTCAATGGCCGGCGCTTCTTCGGCGACTGTCGCCTCGGTCGCTTGGAGCACAATGCTGGCAATGTAACTCTTCAGCTCATCCTCCGTAGCGCCCGCCTTGTCGATGGTCACCATGCAGTTGCTCAGGCCGAAGCTGATCGAGCTCTCCTCCGCACTGTAGATCGCCTGTACACCATTCACATCAATGGCGGGCGTCTCGTCGGTGGCCTCAAGGCCGGCCAGATCGGTGGTAATGTGCACGCGATACAGATCGCCGGCTTCGTTGTTGAAAGCGAACCGGGCGCTCGGCGCGGTGCCGCTGTTGATCAGCTCGTCGCTCAGACGGGCGGCCTCAGTCAAGACAAATCCTTCCGGTGCTGCGATCACAAACGCTTGACCAATCTGGGCAAAGGCTTCCTCTTCTGTGCAAGTGGTGTACGGGTTCGCCAGGCCGACGGTGGGCATATCCGCGCCTTCCGTGGTGGCAGCTTCGGTCACAGCGACATCCGCTGGCGCAATCGCTTCCGCCTCAGTCTCCGCCAGTGCCGCCATCGGGCTCAGCAGCGTCGCCGCGATCATGGTCATGCTCAAAATCTTCTTCATGTGGTTCTCCTCTCGGATCGTTAGTTGTTGTTGCAAGAACACTTTTTTGACGCGGTGAATCGCACAAGGTTGCAAGATTTTGGGTGGCAATCCAAAGACCACCTGCAAACAATCCCTGAATTAGGGGATTGACATGGGTTCGCCATAGGATGTTTATCTGGCGTTCACCGGTCGTTGCCGAGACATTACGCGACATTTTCCCATCAGCAACCCGCAAGTGCGCTTTCGTTCTCATGCGTGTCCAAACCGCGCGCTCTTTCCATAAAAAAAGCACACGCCTGTTCAGCGTGTGCTTTCATCCTGTTCCGAGGAACCTTACACCAGCTCCAAAATGACCATCTCGGCGGCGTCGCCGCGACGGGGACCCTTCTTGATGATGCGGGTGTAGCCGCCGCCCTGGCCCTTGTCCGCGGCGCGCTTCTTGTACTTGGGGCCGATCTCGCGGAACATCTTCTCCACGACGGGATGCTTGTTCTCCTTGGCGCGGGTGGCGTACTCCTTGCGGGTTTCGTCCTCCTCGCGGGCGAGCGGCAACTCATACAGATAGCTCATGAGCTGACGGCGGGCATGGAGCTTTGAGGGCGCGTCGTTCTGAACCTTCAGCACGACCGTCTGCCCCTTGTCATTGTTGGTGTTCTTTTCGACTTCGATCACGTTATCGCACTCGCGCGCGGCCAGTGTAATCAGCTTCTCCGCGACCTTGCTGACTTCCTTGGCGCGCGCATGGGTGGTCTCGATCTTGCCATACCAGATCAGGTTGGTGACCTGGTTGCGCAGCATCGCGACACGCTGGTCTGTGCGCTTTCCGAGCTTGCGGTTGGCCATTTGTCCTTCCTCCTAAATCATTCGTCGCTCGCCTTGAGCGCCAGTCCCAGCGCGACGAGCT
>JAVBTW010000159.1:0-10469 GCA_031555975.1 Eubacteriales bacterium | reverse complement strand
GGAAAGGAACGGCCCCAGTCTCGCTCGATGTAGCCACTGCCGCCAGCAAAATCATGCAGCGTACCATCTCGCTCCACAAACCCGTCCACATCGTGCAGCAGGCTGTCCACACCGTGATAACACTCCAGAAACGGCAGCCGGGCGAACGGACCCATGATATCCCCGCCAGACAGTGGGGTCAGTGGTCCATAGGTCAACTGCGCCCGCAGTCCGGGCAGCGCCAAGCGCACACCTTCTGCCGAAAACCGATGCTCGCCCACCTCCACACACAGCGGCGCGACCTGTACGCGATAGGCCGCTGCCGGGAACGAAAAGCAGCGCGAACCCGCGTTGTCGATGGTCTGGATGAACGCCGCGGCCTTGCCGTCCGCATCCACCGACAAACCGGGAATCACCGCGAACACCTCATGTTGGGTCCGGTGCTTAAAATACCATCCCTCAAAATGCGATCGGAAAACCCGCATTTGTGTCACCTCGCGGGTAGTATTGGCGCAAACGTGCCAGAATATCTGCGAGGTGAGTTTGCATGCAATCGCTATGGACGGCCACCGAGGAGCTGGAGGAGCGGCCACAACTCTTGTGGGAGGAACGCGCAGACGTGCTGGTGATCGGCGGCGGGTTGGCGGGCATATTGTGCGCCCGCCGGCTGCAGGACGCGGGCATGGATGTGGTTGTGCTGGAGGGTTCACGAATCGGCCAGGGCACGAGCGGAAACACCACGGCCAAAATCACCAGCCAGCACGGCCTGCAATATCATAAACTGATCCAATCAATGGGACTGGAGCGGGCACGGCAGTATTATGAAGCGAACCGGCGCGCCATCGATGCGCTTCGTGAGCTGGCCGGCCACGGTGAATGCGGGTATCAAGAAAAGCCCGCGTTCACCTATTCCCTGACCAGCTTTGCGGAACTCGTGCAAGAGGTGGAAGCTGCGCAGCGCATCGGCGCGCCTGCGACGCTGGTAGAACGTCTGCCCATCCCGGTCCCCGCGCTTGGTGCGGTGCGGTTCGACGGCCAAGCCCAATGTCATCCGCTGCAGCTGCTCAGCCTCGCAGCCGATGGACTGCACATTTATGAGCGCAGTTTCGTTCACACACTGCGCGGAACGACAGCCTACACCAAACAGGGCCGCGTTCGGGCAAAGTCAGTGATCATCGCAACGCACTTCCCCATCCTCAACCGGATGGGCGGCTATTTTCTGAAGATGTACCAACACCGGTCTTACGCCATCGCGCTGTCGGGCGCGCCGGATGTGCATGGCATGTACGTGGATGCCGCAGAAAACGGGCTGTCTTTTCGGAACCACCAGGACATGCTGCTCGTCGGCGGCGGCGACCACAGGACCGGACATGTGGGCGAGGGCCTGGCAGCACCCAGGGCATTTGCACAGGCGCACTATCCGGAGGCAACCGAGCGCCATGCCTGGGCTGCTCAGGACTGCATGACGCTGGACGGTGTGCCCTATGTGGGCCATTATGCCGGCGGCAAGGGCGATCTGTATGTGGCGACCGGGTTTAACAAATGGGGCCTGACAGGCTCGATGGCAGCCGCGATGCAGCTGGAGGCCATGCTGACGGGAAAACAGGATGATTGCGCCGGGATCTTCAGACCGGACCGGTCCATAATGCACAAGCAGTTGGCCATCAACGCAGTCGAATCCACATTCAATCTGTTGGCGCCAAGGGTGCCGCGCTGCACCCATCTGGGTTGCGCACTGAAATGGAACAAGTTTGAACATTCCTGGGATTGTCCATGCCACGGGTCAAGGTATGACGAAAACGGGCAGGTGTTGGAGAACCCCGCGATGAAGGACCGTACATAATCGCATATGCCGCAGTCACCCATCCATTGTGTGCGTTTGACAGTCAGTGTGGCGCCAAAACGCGTTTGGCCGCAGCGCGCCCAGGGGGGAGCACACTGCGGCCAGACTGGTAACCGGAGACCGCCTCTGTTGATTTTCGCTCAATGAGCTCGGCCTCATTCCGGCATTATACCACAGGAAAACGGTGATGTCATGTCATTGCCGCCAATGATATGCGCGAAAAGCCGTCTATTTGTGCGGTTTTTCGACTTTGTTTGTGTCGTTTCGGGTCAACAACAAACGGATCAACTCATCGCGTCCCGCGATGCCCGTCTTTTGATAGATTCGGCTGCAATAGGTGTTGACCGTGCCCAAACTGATGTCCAGGGAATCCGCGATCTCAATCCGGCTTTTGCCATCGATCAAAAGATAAGCCACCTGTGACTCGCGCCGCGTGAGACCAAAGTCACTCAGCGTCACCTGCGGTTTTTCATCGCGGGTGCGGATGGCCTCCTCATAGCGCGCCTCTGCCGCAGCCACGCGGCGGTTGGCCTCGTGCAACCTGCGCCGCTGCACGATGAACATGGAGTTGCCCTGCGTCAGCACAAACATCACCATCGCCGTGGGCACCAGCGGAAATGAGGGCCGCTCGGCAACCGGAACCAGCCTGTACATGGCCATCTCGCCCAATGCGGCCGCGAAGAAGCACACCGTGCCGAAAACCGACAAGTGCTGCTCGATCAGCAGGCTCTTATGGCGGATGGCAAGACGCGCCAGGTAGTACGCAATCGCCAGCGCCAACAGCGCCAGGTACCAGGCCCGCAGATAGGTGTAAACCCGCGAATCAAACAACAGCACGATCAGCATGTACAGCGCGGTGACCCCATGCACCGCGGTTCGAACCGGTTTTTGGATCATGCCCGGGAACAGCGCACCGACATACAGCGTCGCGACCGATACAAACAGGCACATGTCCAAGTATTCGATCCCCAGCAGTACACCCCAAGGCACAGCGGGGAACATCGTCGCGAACAGTTTGTCCCCGGTCAATCCCTGCCGGATCATAATCAGCAGGCACATCAAGGCGAAATAGAGATGTCCTTTTACGCCTGGCTGCGTCACATAAAACCCAACAAACAGCAAGAACGCGGTCAGCAAATAGCCCATGAGCAGCGCACCGTAGGCCGCATGCCGCGCCTGACGCTGGGCCATCATGCGCGGCGTACCGACTGTGATTGCGGTGCTGTCGCCGCCGCGATCGTGCCAGTGGTTCGCGTACTGCAATGCGATTTCCAACTGGCCGTCCTTTGGATACACATCATAATCTGGCTGTTCCGATCGGGGCACCGCGCGTTCGCGCGACGCATCGACCTGACCGATTTCATCCAACAGCAAGCCGTTTACATACAACCGCGTCGCATCGCCGATGGAGACCAGATTCATCACATACCGCTCATCGTCAGGCAGCAGAATGCGCAGATAATAGCTGCCGTAGGCTGAACCAGGCGCGCTCGCCGTGCCCGCTTCGTCTCTCATGGACTCCGGCAGTCGAAACGCCTCGCGAAAATGACGCCAGCCGCCGTTGATGGCGTACACGCGCCCAGAAAAATCCGCCTGCGACAAATCTGCAACGCCACCGTCAGCGCTCATCTGTACTGTCGGTACACCGCTCATCAAGCCCACCACAATGAATGTGGCCAGTACGATTCCGACAAAGAAGGCAATCCGAAGCCGGTCTTTCACCGCATCACTCAATGACATCACCTGTATTGACCTAATGTAAAAAATCCCAACCCATCTTAATGACGAGCAGCGCCAACACAAACAGCATCACGCGCCGCACCAACTGAGCGCCCACGCGCACCGCCATGTGCGCCCCCAGAAATCCGCCCACCACCGAACAGGCCATTGCCGGCACAGCCAGCGCATACAGGATCTGGCCGTCCCGCGCGAAGGAGATCAGCGCAGCCACATTGCTGGCCAGGTTGACGAGCTTCGCCGTGCCCGACGCGGTCACCATGTCCATGCCGACCACATAGGTGAACAGCATGATCAGAAACACGCCGGTGCCCGGTCCGAAAAACCCATCATACGCCCCGCACGAAAGCCCGATCAGAAAACAACCGAACAGCCGCGCACGGGTCAGCGGCTTCATCTGTGCCGGTGCGTTCAGCCGAAACATCATCAGCAACGCCACCAAAGGGATTGCGATCAGCATGAACCACCGCACCACCGCTTCCGGTGTGCGCTTGTACAGCTCCGCGCCCAAATAGGAGCCCGGCAGCGCACCCATCACCGCCAACAGGCCCGGCACCAACAAGAGCTTTCCGCTCCGCAGGAACCGTAGCGTCGCCATGAGTGTGCCAAAACACGCGGAAAACTTGTTCGAGCCGGACAGAAACTGCTTCTCCACCCCCGCCAATGTGTATGCGGGCAGCGAGATCAGTCCGCCACCACCCGCGATGGCATCGACAAATGAAGCGAAGAATACCAGCGGGCAAACCGTCAGCAGCATCGAGAGTGTAACATTCACGGACCCATTCCTCCGTGCGCAAGTAATCTGATTTGACCAACCATGACCAAATTCGCTGCAACGCCGCCGTTTCCTGCCAGCCACGGATGTTAAGTGTTGATGAGGGCACGTGCGACCCCATTGTTTGCACGGAGACTAAGCGTTACGGAGGGTGGCCCCTTGTTTGTCATCCTGAGCGCCAGCGTAGAACCTCCCCGACCTCAGGCGATAATTATCGCACGAACAGGGCGTCCGATCACGCGGGTGAGGTCCTTCGCTGACGCTCAGGATGACACGGCGGGACGTAACGCGTTAAGGCGCAAGCCCTGCGCAAATCGCTCTTGCTGTGTGCCTGCGCAAATCGCGTGCGCGCCTTGCAAAACCGCAGTCCTTCGTGTACAATGAATGGGTATTCTATCCTCGACAGGAGGCACAAATACGATGCCCATCAAAGTCGGTTACCGCGGACATCAGCTGTTGATGTCCGCTTCACCGTGTACCTGCGGCGCGCGGCACAATGCCATTACACAGGATGTGTTTGTGGACACCCGCCTGTTAAGCCGGCTTCCCGAGCTGATCACAGCACGCGAACTGGGCAAACTTTGTGTGCTGGTTACGGACGCGGCGAGCGAGCCCTACGCCACCGCGGCCCTAGACGCCTTGACACGGCAAGGATTCAAGGTCTCCCTGTGCGCTCTTGAGGGCAACCCGCTGACGCCCGATGAGCGCGCGCTGGGCGCGGCGCTTTTGTCCATGTCCATGGAAACCGAGTTTTTTCTGGCTGTGGGCGGAGAGCGCGTCTTGGATGTGGCGCGCACCGTCGCGGCCCAGACAGAGCGCCCGCTGGCCAGCTTGCCCACGACGCCCTCGTCCAGCTACATGGGACTGACAGCCCATCTGGTCCGCTCGGGTGAAGCGCATCGCTGCGCATCCGTCTGTCCGGAACTGGTGGTGTGCGATCTGGACGTGCTGTGCCAAGCGTCAACCGAACACCTGTTCGCCGGCGTTCTGCGCTTGGTGGGCATGTATACCGCACGGCTTGACTGGGCTTGCGCGCAGGACACGAAGGGCGCGCTTTTTTGCGATGACTTGGCGCAGGCCACCATCGGAGCGGCGAACAAAGCGCTCAAGCGCGCATCCGATATCGCAAAGCGCGAGCCGGCCGGCATCAAGACACTAGCAGAATCCCTGCTCATGTGCGGAATGGCCTCGGTCGTCTATGGCGCTTCCCGACCCGTGGAAGGCACGGAGCAGTTGGTTTGTGATGCCTGGATGGACGGGCTTCGCGCTCAGGGCGATCCCATTCCGCCCCGCGGATACTTCGTAGGCGCGTCGGCGTTGGCCCTGATGGAGCGCTATACCGCATTGCGCGGCCATGAGAAAATACAAAAAAAGCTGACGACCGAGGTTTTGGACGCGCTGAACGCGCTGCCCGATGTCGCCCGCATACGCGATGCGCTGGCTCCTTTGGGCGAGATTCCCACGCCGCCGGATGCGGCCATCGCCATTGCAAAAGAGCGCGCCGCCAAATCCGGAAGGGACAAACACGCGCCCATTCGACTGTTATCCCAAAAATTCATGTAAGATCCTGGGGAAATCCGCTTGCCAAACCTGGACAGGCGTGATATAATGGGATGTCTTTCGCAGATTGCGCGGGAGCGAATCATGACAAAACAGCAGCCGCCTTGCGGCGCATAAACTTGAGGAGGTCGTCCCCATGGCAGTTTTCACTGGCATCATCAATGTTCTTCTGGTGCTCAACGCCATCATTTTGATCGTTTCCGTATTGATGCAGGAAGGCTCCCGGCAGGGTCTGGGCGTCATCGCCGGCGGCGCGGAGACTTTTTTCGGCAAATCCAAAGGCCGCAGCTATGAAGGCAAGCTGGAGTGGATCACCAAGATCGGCGTGACTACCTTCATCATTTTTGCCATCCTGATGACCGCGATGAACGCCCGCCAGGGCATCTCCAACGTCGCGCCGCTGGACCTGACCAACGCCCCGAAGGTCTCTGACATCCTCGACCAGAAAAAGCAGCTGCAGGGGGATGGTCAGCCGACCGACCTGCCCGTGGAAGAAACCGCAGTGACCGAAGAAGCCGCACCGACGGAGACCACCGCCACCGAGGACGCCGCCACGGAGTCCTCAGCGTCCGAAGCCGCTGTAGCACCCGAGGCCACGACCGTGCCGGTCGCTGAAGAAGCACCCGCAGCCGAGACCGTTCCCGCATCTGAAGAACCGGTCACCGAAGCTGAAGCGGAACCCGCCGCCTAAACAAAGCGCCACCATTAAGGGGCTGTTGCGTTCACGCTGCAGCCCCTTTTGTTGTGTGGGGAATCATGATCGGGCAGCACTATCCCACTTCAATCCAGCCCAGTATGCTCGTCAGTCCAAACCGCTCCGTGACCATCGCCAGCTCAACCCCGGCCTCACCGGTCACCGGGTCCACGATCTGGATGCCCAGCGCATACTCGCCGGGCGCGAGGTCAATCGGCACATCGATGCTCTCATTGAACCGCGACTCGCCCGGCAACACCTTGCGCACATCGATGTTGGCGACGCGCCCGGCCACTTCGGCTCCGTCCTCGTCCATCATCACGATGCGCACGGGCCAGGACTGGCACATGGGCGCGACGCCGGAGTTGCGGATATACAGGCTCATCGGTACGCTCTCGCCGCGCCGGGCGGAACGCTGCCACTGGGCTGAGCGAACCCAGTACCGATAGCCCATGGCCTCTGCAGCGATGCGCAGATTCGACTGCAATTCGTCGCTCAAGTCGGTCGCTGGCGCGCCGCTGATGTAGGTGGCGCGGCATTCCCGGATTTGCTCCAGCAGACGCTCCGGGCTCTGTAACAGCAGGCCTTCGGCGCTTGCGCGGCGCGAGATCTGCGCGCCCGAGGGCGCGAATTTGTAAAACTCACCCATGCCGCGCAGATCCGTGCCCAGCTGCGGTTCATATCCTCCGTAATTGGCCATGTCCAACCAGTCCCACGTGCGATCCAGGTCGCCCAAGAACGGATTGTACAGTCCGGCCTGCAGCAGCTTGGCGCTCTGATACGGGTTCACCGCCAACAGCGCAGTGTCCGGAAACGCAGCGCTGTACGCGCTGAAATAGGTTCTCACTTGCAACAACAGCGGCAGCGGCGGCACACTGTCGTCCACCCACCATTCTCCGCCATGACCCAGGCTGCCCATCTCCACAAAGGCGATAAACGGATCGTCATTGTAGCGCGCACCAATGGCGGACAACACTGCGCCGTGGGCAAGTTGCAAATCCCAATTGGCATAATTGGGAGAAAAACCTGCGCCAAAGCTCGCCTCGTAGAACGTGCCGGGCTCATCCATGCGCGGAAGCAGCCAGTCAGGGACGTCCATATGCAGCTGCGCACCGGGTTCATCCAGCACAAACCGCAGGATCGTCCTCACGCCCCGCGCGCGCCACTCAGCAAAGTGGTTTTTTTCCTCAAAGGCCGCAAAATCAAAAACGCCCTCCGTTTTTTCCAGCTCGCGCCATGTGAGCGTGGCGTGTACGAGCGTATGGGCCACGCCAGCGGTGCCCGGTTCGATGGTGGCGGGCACCGCCCAACCCATCAACGGACTGTTCAATTCATATCGAACCGGGCGATAACGCGCCGATTCCAGCGGCGGCAGCTTGATCCAGGCCACCACCGCGATCAGCACCAGCAGCAGCGGAACGGCTGCCAGATAGCGATACCTGCCAACGCCAAAGGAGCGCATCCTCTGGTAGCGCGCAACGGCCCGCGTCGGGTGCTTCCGCCGCTTGCGCACACGCGCTCGGCTCAAACCCGCCGGTGGCCTTCTGCGAATATGGTCAAACGGGCGCATGCTGCCCCTCCAATGCTGTTTTGTCTGAATGTATTATAAACGAAAACGGCAGCGGCGGCAACCCGTCCGTCGAGAGCCGCCACCGTTGCCAGCTTCATGGCGAAACGAAGGACCCCCGGCGCGGATAGACGTCCCGTCAGGAGACGTCTAAGGCGGCGGAAGGGTCCTTCGCAGTGCTCTGGGTAAGCGATGAGCAAATCGGTCGGCCGCACATTGCGGCTAGCCCTCCAGGGTCCCATCATCGACGGGCGCTGTACTGGGCAGGTCTGGAAGGTCGTCGGACGCCTCTTCGATCGGCACGGACAGCAGATCCTCATCGGCATCCAGGTCCGGCTCTCGAACAATGCCGAAATCGCCATCGGCTTCGGTATTGTCGATGCCCTGCTCCAGTATGTATGTGTCGTCGATCCCCATCGTCGGGGCGACCCACACTTCCTCAGGCTGTTCGGTGGGCAGTGGCGCTTCGCCCATCTGCTTTATGGCCTCTGTGGCGCTGAACACGGAACTCATCACGAACCGCGCCACGAGGATGATTGCTGCGATCAGCAACAGCACCGTGACGCCCATGATGACGGTTTTTGTCTTGTTCAAGGTCGGTATTCCTCCATAAATGTAGGGTTGATGGCCGCATTATAGCAGAAACCGCGCAGAAGATCAACCTTGACACTCAAATGCCAATCTCGCGCGACAGGGCTTGCAGCATCTCCCCAACCTCACACAGCGCTTTGTGGCGCACAGGCTTTGTCAGCAGGTCGGCAATCGCAGCGGGCACCTGCTGTCCGGCCAGTTTCGCCAGTTCCGCGCAGCACACAAAGTCGTCTCCATCCGGGACGTCTCCCCGCACCGCTTGCAGCACAGCGCGGCCAAACTTGTAAGGGCTTGCGGTGCTCGCAACCACGGTCGGCACGCGCTGTTCGCAGGTCGTCCAATAATCTTGCAGTACGCGCACGGCCACGGCGGTGTGTGGGTCCAGCAGATAGCGGTCGCGCTCAAACGTCTCTTTGATCTGCGCCTGCACAGCGGCCTCATCGGCCCAGCCGCCGCTCATCACGGCGCGAAGCGCGTCAAATGGGGCCTCTGGCAGCGCGTACATGCCCGCCGCATTCAATTGCGCCATCAGGCCATTCAGTTGCTCGCTGTCCCCCTCCAGCAGCAAATGCAGCATGCGTTCCAAATTGGACGAGATCACGATGTCCATGGACGGCGACGTGGTCAGATGAAACGCGCGGTTCGCATCGTAGCTGCCGGTGTTGATGAAGTCTGTCAGCACATTGTTCGCGTTGGACGCGCAGATGAGCCGCCTGATCGGCAAACCCATTCGTCGCGCGTACTCCGCGGCCAGAATATTGCCGAAGTTGCCGGTGGGCACACACACGTCGAACTGGCCGCCCACTGGGACGGCGCCTTGATCGCGCAGGTCTGCGTAGGCGGAAAAATAGTACACCACTTGGGGCAGCAGCCGCCCAAGGTTGATGGAATTGGCGGAACTGAGTACCAAATTGTGCGCGTCCAGCTCATCCGCAAATTGCGCGTCTGAAAAGATGCGCTTTACACCGGTCTGGGCGTCGTCAAAGTTGCCCTTGACGGCGATGACGTGGGTGTTCTCCCCCTCCTGGGTCACCATCTGCAGCCGCTGCGCCTGAGACACGCCGCCATCGGGATAAAAAACGGCGATGCCCGTGCCTGGAACGTCCGCGAAACCCTCCAGCGCGGCCTTGCCCGTATCGCCCGAAGTGGCGACCAAGATCAACACGTCGCGCTTCTCGCCCACCTTCTTGCGGCAGGCGGTCATCAGATGCGGCATCAGCTGCAGCGCCATGTCTTTAAACGCCAGCGTCGGACCGTGCCACAGCTCCAACAGGTACAGGTCGCCCGAAACGTGCCGTACAGGCGCCACGGCCGGATCGTCAAACGAAGCGGAATAGGCTGATGAAATCAGCGCTCTCAGCTCGTCCTCCGAAAAATCCGTCAGCCAGAGCGACAGCACTCGGAGCGCGCGTTCGGTGTAGGGCAGCGGCCTGAGCGCCTCGATGAACGCCGCATCAATCTGTGGAATCGATTCCGGCACAAACAGGCCGCCATCTGGCGCAAGGCCGCGCACGATGGCCTGCGCAGCGCTGAGGCGCTCAAACGCGCCGCGGGTGGATTGGTATCGCATGATGGTCCGTCTCCTTTATGTCATGGACAATAGCCGCTGCCCCGGCGTCATCCGAGCGCAGGCGAAGGACCTCCCCCCGCTTGAGCGGACGTCGCCTGCGGGCGGGGAGGTCCTGGCGTCCCTTCGGTCCGCGGCAGGCCGACTGCGCGCTGC